>JAHECP010000251.1 GCA_024641665.1 Acidobacteriota bacterium | reverse complement strand
GCCGGTGGCGACGGTCGTCCAGACCTGCGCCGGGTCGGCGCTGTCCTGCGGCGCCAGCCGCGCGCGCGCGGTCCGCTCGAACGCGGCCAGGTGAGGAAGCGCGCCCGCGGCGACGAGCTCGCGGACGAGGGTCGTGTCGAACCCGTCGAGGGCGACGACCGTGACGGTCGCGCCGGTGGGCACCACCGCGAAGTCCGGCGCTGCGTGGGCGCCGGGGCTCTCGGGCGTCGTGGACAGGAGCAGCACGCCGGCGCTCAGGAACGCGACGAGCCCGAGCGGTGCGGTCAGCCGCCAGAAGGAGCGGCGTGCCCGCGGCTCGAGCGCCGCGCCGTCGCTGGTGCGCGCGATGAGTGCGAGCGTCGTGATCGACACGGCGTGCCCGAGCAGCAGGCTGATCGCGACGGCCACCGCGAGCGCGAACGCGGTCCAGCCGGGTGCGCTCCAGCCGAAGCCGGCGTTCGCCGTCCGCCACCAGAGCGTCAGGTAGACGAGGCAGAGCGCCCCGAGCCCGGCGCCCGTGAGCCGCGCGGCGCGCCAGGGGCGCGTCGTCGCGCGGCGGGCCACCTCGGCCGCGGCGAAAGCGGCGGCGGTGACGATGACGCCGAAAAGGACCGCCAGGTAGAGCGCGATGACGATCGCGTCGCGCGGGCCGGTGACGAGACCGGGCATGCGGAGGCCGAAGCCGATGGCGGCGGCCGGCCCGAGCAGCAACGCGGCCAGCAGGCCGATGCGCCCGCTCGAGCGCAGGGCGATGGCCGGCGCACTGCGTCCGCCGCGGGCCGGCGCGAGCACGAACCGGTTGACGCCCGCGTCGAGGTAGCCGAGCGCTTTCAGGCGCTCGCGCAGGTCGTCGACGCCGCGTTGATCGGATGATCGGGTCATGCGCTCTCGAACCGGAAAATGGGGTCAGACCCCATTCTTCATCCTGGAGCCTGGAAAATGGGGTCAGACCCCATTTTCTACGCGCGCCGCGCCACGACGAAGGCCGACAGCTCGCGCAGCCGATCGGCGTGACGGCCGAACGGCGCGAGCGCCGCGTCGGCGGTCTGGCACAGCTCGCCGGCGAGCTCGCGCGCGCCGTCCACGCCGCTGAACGACACGAAGGTCGTCTTCTTGGCGTCGGCGCGCACGGCCTTGCCCGTCTCCTCCGGGCTCCCCGTCACGTCGAGCAGGTCGTCGACGATCTGGAAGGCGAGGCCGAGGTTCTTGGCGTAGGCCGCGAGCGCCGCGATCGTGTCGGGCCCGGCGCCGGCGGTCAGCGCGCCGGCGGTCGCCGCGGCGCTGAAGAGGGCGCCGGTCTTCCGGCGATGAATGCGCTCGAGCGTCTCGAAGCCGATGTCGCGGTCGGTCGACAGGAGGTCCTCGACCTGGCCCGCGATGAGCCCGTCCGATCCCACGGCGTCGGCCAGCAGCGTCGTGAGGCGGCTGGCGAGCGGCGGATCGTAGGTGCGGGCGATGGCCGCGAACGCCTCGTTGAGCAGGCCGAACGCGGCGAGGATCGCCGTCGCCTCGCCGAACCGCCGGTGGTTCGACGGCTGGCCTCGCCGGAGCGGCGCGTCGTCCATCGACGGCAGATCGTCGAGGATGAGCGACGCGGCGTGCACCACCTCGACGGCCGCCGCGGCGGTCAGCGCGCGGCCGCGGTTGCCCGCCAGGTCGGCCGCGAGCAGCGTGAGCACCGCGCGCACCTGCTTGGACGGCGCCAGCAGCGTGTAGCGCATCGCCTCGCGGACCGGGCCGCCACCGGCACGGTCCATCAGCCGCCGGAGTTCGGCGCCGACCTCCGTCTGGTACTGCGTGAAGAACGCGGGCAGCGCCGGGGACGCGGGCGATGTCATCGGCCGAGGATCAGCAAGTACTGGTACCGGAGAAAGTTGTCGCGCTGGACCAGGCGCAGGCCCGCGGTGCGGGCGTCCCGCACGATGCGGTCGGGATCGACGCGATCGTTCAGGTCCGGGCCCGGCCCGCCGCCCTCCTTCGTGAAGTCGACGACGCCGATGCGGCCCTTGGGCGAGAGCGCGCGCGCGAGGTTGCGCAGCAGCGTCACCGGGTCCTCCATCTCGTGGTACGTGTCCACGATCAAGACGGCGTCCACCTTGCCGGCGGGCAGCCGCGGGTCGTCCGGCGTGCCGAGGATCGTGCGCACGTTGTGCAGACCCTCGCGCTGCACGCGCCGGTTGATCGCCTCGATCATCTGCGGCTGGATGTCCTCGGCGTACACGAGGCCGTTCGGGCCGATGCGGCGCGCCAGCCGGATGGTGAACCAGCCGCCGCCGGCGCCGAGGTCCGCCACGACGCTGCCGTCGGCGATGCCGAGCGCGTCCATGATCTGCTCGGGCTTCTGCCACGCGTCGCGGTCGGGACCCTCGAGCAGCCCCAGCTCGGCGGGCGGGAAGAGCCGTCCGTGGGTCTGCCGCTCGGCCGGCGGACGCGCCGCGGGCGGCGCCGCCAGGGCCAGCGCGAGGAGCGCCGAACAGGCCCGGAGTGCGGGTGTCATGTGGCGTCGGTGCCCGGTACGCGACGGGCGTCCGTGCCGTTCGCGCCAGGGGTATACTGCTTCATTATGCTACCAGCATTCTTTGACAGCATCGTCGAACTCATAACCCGAACCTCCACCGACCTGCCGCCCGACGTGCGGGCGGCCGTGCAGACGGCGCTCGCAGCCGAGGCCGCCGGCACGCGGTCGAACCAGGCGCTGACCGTCATCGCCCAGAACATCGACCAGGCCGAGTCCTGCGAAGGGCCGATCTGCCAGGACACCGGCATGCCGACCTTCGAGATCAAGGTGCCGATCGGCGCGAACCAGATCTGGATGAAGGCGCGCATCCAGGAGGCGCTCGCCGAGGCGACCCGCCGCGGCAAGCTCCGGCCGAACTCGGTCGACTCGATCACCGGCAAGAACTCCGGCAACAACCTCGGACCCGGCACGCCCGTGATCCACTTCGAGCAGTGGGAGAAGGACGAGATCGAGGTGCGCCTGCTCCTCAAGGGCGGCGGCTGCGAGAACACGAACATCCAGTACGCGGTGCCGTGCGAGCTCCTGCACCTCGGTCGCGCCGACCGGACGCTCGAGGGCGTGCGCAAGTGCATCCTCCACGCGGTCTGGCAGGCGCAGGGCAAGGGCTGCAGCCCGGGCGCCATCGGCGTGTGCGTCGGCGGCGACCGGACGGCGAGCTACGCGCACGCCAAGGCGCAGCTCTTCCGCACCCTCGACGATGTGAACCCCGAGCCGAAGCTGGCCGAGCTCGAGGCCCAGATCATGGCCTCCGTCAACGGCCTCGGGATCGGGACGATGGGCTTCGGCGGCGACGTGTCGCTCATCGGCTGCAAGATCGGCGCGCTCAACCGCCTGCCGGCGTGCTTCTTCGTGTCGGTCGCGTACGACTGCTGGGCGTTCCGGCGGCTCGGCGTCCGGCTCGACGCGTCCACCGGCGCCATCAGGGAATGGCTGTACCGCGGCGCCGGGCGCTCGACGCCGATGCTCGACCCGGCCGCGGCGACGGGCTTCCCGCGCACCGGACGCGAGGTGACGCTGCGCGCGCCGATCGACGAGGCCACGATCCGCTCGCTCAAGGTGGGCGACGTCGTGCTCATCTCGGGGCGCATGTACACCGGGCGCGACGCGGTCCACGCATATTTGATGAAGAACGAGCCGCCGGTGGACCTGCGCGGCGGCGTGCTCTATCACTGCGGCCCCGTCGTGCTCAAGGACGGGGACGGCTGGCGGATGACGGCCGCGGGCCCGACCACCAGCATCCGCGAGGAGCCGTACCAGGGTGAGGTGCTGCGGCGCTACGGCCTGCGCGCGGTGATCGGCAAGGGTGGCATGGGCGCCAAGACGCTCGCGGCGCTCCAGGAGACCGGCGCGGTGTACCTCAACGCCATCGGCGGCGCGGCGCAGTTCTACGGGCGCAGCATCGAGAAGGTGACCGGCGTCTCGCTGCTCGAGTTCGGCACGCCCGAGGCGATGTGGCACCTGGAGGTGAAGGACTTCCCGGCCATCGTCACGATGGACGCGCACGGCCACAGCCTCCACCAGGTCGTGGAGGAGGAGTCGGCCAAGGCGCTGGCCGGCATGCGCGGCTGACGCCGAGGGACACGGCGAGACGAAGAAAGGGCGAACCTGGCGGGGCGGCCGCGTTGAAGCCGCGCCGCCGGCCCGACTATAATCTGAGGTATTCCAACACGTCCTGTTGGGGGGAGCTACGAGCGATGATCAACGTGACCGAGACGGCTGCCAGCAAGATCAACGAGCTGCTGGCGGAAGAAAACAAGCCGGGAGCCGGCCTGCGGGTGTTCGTGCAGGGCGGGGGCTGCTCCGGTTTCCAATACGGCCTCATGATCGACGAGGGCGACGGTGACCCGTCCTCCGATCAGGTGTTCGAGGTGAACGGCGTGCGGCTCGTCGTCGATCCGATCAGCATCCGCTACCTGAAGGGGGCGGAGGTCGACTTCGTCGACAACATCGCCGGCGGAGGGTTCACGATCCGGAATCCGAACGCGAAGTCCACCTGCGGGTGCGGCTCGTCGTTCAGCGTCTAGTCCCGCGCACGGTCACGGCGTCCTGCGGCGCGCCGGTGCCGCAGGCGCGGTCCGTCAATGGAATCCACCGCCGCCTACCTCGAACGTCTGCGCCCGGAGGGAGGCAAGCGCTCCAGCAAGCGCGATCTGATCGTCAACGTCTTCCTGCGCCAGGAAGGGCACCTGAGCGCGGAGGACCTGGTGGATCTGATCCGCCAGGAGGACCAGAAGATCAGCCGGGCGACGGTCTACCGGACGCTGCAGTGGATGGTGGACGCCGGCATCGCCCGCAAGGTCGACTTCGGCGAGGGCCGGTTCCGCTTCGAGCACTCCTACCGCCACCCGCGGCACTTCCACCTGATCTGCAAGACCTGCAACACGTCGTCGGAGTTCCTGAGCTCGGACATCGAGGCGCTGCTCGAGGAGGTGGCCGCGGCGCGCCACTTCGCCGCGCGGCAGAGCGTGCTGCAGATCTACGGCACGTGCGAGGCGTGTCGAACGGGCCGGCGGCCGCCGGCCGCGCCCGTCCCGACCGACGTGCTCTTCGCCCGGGACGCCCTGCGCATCGCCATCGCGACCGAGCGGAGCGGGCTCGAGTTCTACGCGCGCGCCGCGCGGACGACGAAGAACGCGCACGGCCGGCGGGTGTTCCGGAAGCTGGCCGAGGAGGAGCAGGAGCATCTCGGCACGCTCGAGCGGCGCTACCAGGCGCTGCTGGCGCAGCACCCCGAGCTGGAGTCGTGGCCGACGTTCCTCTTCTTCAAGGGCGCGGCGAACGGCCTGTTCGCGGCCGGCGCGGACGAGCTCAGCCGGGGCGTCGACGACCGCCAGGCGTTGCGCATCGGCATCCGCTGCGAGCGGGGTTCGCACCGGTTCTTCAAGCGCTACGGCGAGCAGTTCGAGGACTCGGAGGGGCAGCGCATCTTCCTCGAGTTCGCCGACGAGGAGCGCAACCACCTGGACCTGCTCATCCGCGAGTACCGGGCGCTCGCCGGGCGGCGGACGGCGAAGACGCGGCAGGCCGCCGCGCCGCGGGCCAAGGCGACCCGGCGGGCCGGTGCCGCCAGGAAACGCGGCCGGCCTTGATCGATCTCCACACCCACACCACCGCGTCGGACGGCCGCTCGACGCCGGTCGAGCTCGTGCGCCAGGCGCACGCGGCCGGGATCACCGTGCTGGGCGTCACCGACCACGACACGACGGCCGGTGTGCCGGCGGTCGTCGCGGCGGCGGCGGCCTACGGCATCACGGTCGTGCCGGGCATCGAGATCACGGCGGTGGACGGCGGGCAGGACGTGCACGTGCTCGGCTACTTCATCGACCCGGCGTCGGCGCCGCTGATGGATTTCCTCGCGGCGCAGCGCGCCGACCGCGTGCGGCGGGCCCTCGCCATCGCCGACAAGCTGGCGGCGCTGGGCTGCGCGATCGACACCGCGCCCCTCCTGGCCGGGGGCGCTGCGGATCAGGTCGTCGCGCGCCCGCAGATTGCCGCGGCGCTCGTCGGGGCGGGCCACGTCGCCACGACGGAAGAGGCGTTCGACCGGCTCATCGGCGAGGGCAGGCCGGCCTACGTGCCGCGCCGCGGCGCGGCGCCGGCCGAGGTGGTGGCCCTCGTCGCCCGCGCGGGCGGCCTCGCCTCGCTCGCGCATCCGGGGCTGCTCGGGCGCGACGATCTCGTCCCCGGCCTGGCCGCCGCGGGCCTGCCCGCGATCGAGGTGTACCACAGCGATCACGACGAGACGGCGCAGGCCCACTACCGGGCCCTGGCCGCGCGGCACGGCCTCGCCGTGACCGGCGGATCGGACTTTCACGGCGACGGCGGCCACCGTCACGCGGCGCTCGGCTCGATCGCGCTGCCCGAGGAGGACTACCGGCGCCTCTGCGCGCGGGCGGGACGGGAGGCTCGCGCGTGAACGGCGGCACCCCGCCCGCGGTCGAGATCGACGGCGTGCGGAAGGGCTACGGAGGCCTGCGCCCCTTCCGGATGGCGCGGCTCGTCGTCTCGCGCGGTGAGCGCGTGGCGCTCTCGGGGCTCGACGCGGCCGCGGCCGAGATCTTCACCAACCTGCTGACGGGCGCGACACTGCCCGAGGAGGGCACGATTACGGTGCTCGGCCAGCCGACCGCCGCCATCGCCGACGAGCAGGCGTGGCTGGCGTCGCTCGACCGGTTCGGCATCGTCAGCACGCGGGCCGTGCTGCTGACCGGCGCTACGATCGCGCAGAACCTCGCGATGCCCATGACGCTGTCGATCGATGCCATACCGGCCGACGTGATGGCCCGCGTCGCCGCGCTGGCGGCCGAGGCCGGCCTCGCGCCCGCCACGCTCGGCGAAACGGCGGGCGCCGCCGCGCCGGAGGTCCAG
>JAHECP010000250.1 GCA_024641665.1 Acidobacteriota bacterium | reverse complement strand
AACCCGCCCGCGCCGGCCGAACCCGCCCAGCCGCCGCAGCCGGCGGCGCCGGCCGCGGCGCAGGCGGGCGCGCCCACCGGGGAGTCGCTCGGCGTGCCCGTCTACCCCGGCGCCGACTACATCGGCACGTTCGACGCGGGCCGCGGCCAGAGCTACTACCTGTTCGGCACGAAGGTGCCGTACACCGACATCGTCAACTACTACAAGATCGTCCTGAAGGACAAAGGCGAAGAGGTGTTCGACGCGCCCGGGACCTACATGTTCGAGGTCGGGAAGTTCCGCGAGGAGTCGATGGCGTTTCCGCCCGGCGTGACGGTCAAGGACTACACGTGGAACGGGTCGGAAGGCTACCTCGCCGTGAAGGGCGCGACCGCCACGCGTTACCCGACGATCATCCAGATCGTGCCGCCGGCGGCGGGCGGCGAGCGCTAGCCGCCGGTCACTCCCGGACGTACACCTCCCCGCCCTTCTTCAAGAACTCGGCCGATTTCTCCTGCATGCCCCGCTCGCGCGCGGCCTTGGGGTCGAGGCCCCGGCCGGCGGCGTAGTCGCGCACCTGCTGCGTGATCTCCATGCTGCAGAACTTCGGGCCGCACATCGAGCAGAAGTGCGCCACCTTGGCGCCCTCGGCGGGCAGCGTCTCGTCGTGGAAGGCGCGGGCGGTCACGGGGTCGAGCGCCAGGTTGAACTGGTCCTCCCAGCGGAACTCGAAACGGGCCTTCGACAGCGCGTCGTCCCAGGCCTGGGCGCGCGGGTGGCCCTTGGCGAGATCGGCGGCGTGGGCAGCGATCTTGTAGGCGATCACGCCGGCCTTCACGTCCTCGCGATCCGGCAGGCCGAGGTGCTCCTTCGGCGTGACGTAGCAGAGCATGGCGGTGCCGTACCAGCCGATCATCGCGGCGCCGATGGCCGAGGTGATGTGATCGTAGCCGGGGGCGATGTCCGTCGTGAGCGGACCCAGCGTGTAGAAGGGCGCCTCGTGGCACCAAGCGAGCTGCTTCTCCATGTTCTCCTCGATGAGATGCATGGGGACGTGACCGGGCCCCTCGTTCATCACCTGGACGTCGTGCCGCCAGGCGATCGTGGTGAGCTCCCCTTGCGTCTGCAGCTCAGCGAACTGCGCCTCGTCGTTGGCGTCGGCGATCGAGCCCGGCCGGAGGCCGTCACCCAGGGAGAACGACACGTCGTACGCCTTCATGATCTCGCAGATCTCCTCGAAGTGCGTGTACATGAAGTTCTCCTGGTGGTGGGCCAGGCACCACTTCGCGACGATCGAGCCGCCGCGCGACACGATGCCGGTCACGCGCCGCGCGGTCAGCGGGATGTAGCGCAGCAGGACGCCGGCGTGCACGGTGAAGTAGTCCACGCCCTGCTCGGCCTGCTCGACGAGCGTGTCGCGGAAGATCTCCCACGTCAGCTCCTCGGGCCGCCCGCCCACCTTCTCGAGCGCCTGGTAGATGGGCACCGTGCCGATCGGCACCGCCGCGTTGCGCAGGATCCACTCCCGCGTCTCGTGGATGTCGTCGCCGGTCGACAGGTCCATCACCGTGTCGGCGCCCCAGAGCGTCGCCCACCGCATCTTGTCCACCTCCTCCTCGATCGACGAGGAGACGGCGGAGTTGCCGATGTTGGCGTTGATCTTCACCAGGAAGTGCCGGCCGATGACCATCGGCTCGAGCTCGGGGTGGTTGACGTTGGCCGGGATGATGGCGCGGCCTCGCGCCACCTCGCTGCGCACGAACTCGGGGTCGAAGCCCTCGCGGATCGCGATGAACTCCATCTCGGGCGTCACCTCGCCCCGGCGCGCGTAGTGGAGCTGGGTGACCGGGCTGCGACCGCGGAGCGCGGTTCTGGTCCGCGCCGCGAGCGCCGGTGGCATCCGTTCGTCGAAGCCGGCCGGTCGGAAGCTGCGGGGCCCGTCCTCGACGTCGCGCGCGCGGATCCACGCCTCGCGCACACGCGGCGCACCCTGGCGCACGTCGTGGTCCAGCGAACCGCTCGCGTCGTACACCTGGAGCGGCGGCTCGCCGCCCGAGAGCGCGATTTCGCGCATCGGCACGCGGACACCGGCTCCATCGACGTAGACCTTTCGGGATCCGGGAAACACCGAGCGGACGTCCGCGTCGGTCAGCGGCTGGTACGGCTTCGACATGCCTGGTCTCCTTGCCACGAGCGACCCGGCCATGGCTGCGCGGGCTGGAAGTAGGCGGGACAACGGGGCGGGCACCGCCGCGCTCCCTCCGCCGGTCTCAACCGGGTCAGGTTCCAAGGGTGTGCTCTCAATCCCCGTCGCGGATCGTGCGGGAGATACCCCTGGCGGCTTCCTTCGACTATAGCACTTTCCAGCCGGGGTGGGCACGGACCGGGGACCCCGGCGCGGCGATCAGCGGAAGTGGTAGCCGACCCCGAACTTCACGCTGGGGCTGTCGATCATCCCCACCTTCAGCTCGGTGTACAGCCCGCCCGAGTGCTCGGCGCCGATGAGCAGGTTGAACCCGCCCCCGACGGTCGTGCCGGATCCGACGCGCGGGTTGCCGCTGCGGTACGTCGCCCAGTTCGCCGCGGGACCGCCGCCCACGTAGACGGTCCACGGATGGCGGGCGATGGGCACGTGATAGGCGAACTCGAGGTCGAGGGCGGTCAGCGTCTCGTGATCGCCGACGCCGACCTCGACGTTCGGGCGGAACGTCAGATGGTCGACGACGGGCGGCGTCTCGAAGTCGCCGCCGAAGTAGAACTGCGTCGGGTCGCCGCTGATCCCGGCGCGAACCCCCACGTGCGGCTGGGCGGACGCGACCGTCGCGGGACCGAGGCCGACGCCGAGCGCCAGCGCAAGAATCCGGACGGTTCGTTGGCGCACGCGCACCTCCTTTCCGAACACCGCGAACCGAGCAAGTTCCGGTCCAGCCGGACGGCAGGGGCGTAACTGACTGAGCCGGAACGGCCGACGCCCGGCGCGTCCGTCCGAGCGGCGGCCGCGCGCGCGCCACGACCGTGACGAATTTACACGGCGGGCGCGCGCGTCACCCCTCGAGTTTCCGGAGGATCAGGCACTTCAGATAGGCGGTTTCCGGCACGCCGACGAGCACGGGGTGGTCGCGGCTCTGCAGCCGTCGCTCGACGAGCGTCACGGTCGCGTGCGCGTCGAGGGCCGCGTCGGCGACGATGCGGCCGAAGGCCGCCTCGTCCACGTTGTAGGAGCAGCTGCAGGTGACGAGGTGCCCGCCGGGCGCGAGCAGCTTGAACGCCCGCAGGTTGATCTCCTTGTAGCCGGCGACGGCCTTGGGCACCGACGCCTTGTTCTTCGCGAACGCCGGTGGGTCGAGGACGATCGTGTCGAACACGGCGCCCGCGCGCTCGAGCTCGCGCAGCTCGTCGAACACGTTGGCGGCCCGCGCCTCGATGCACGCGAGGCCGTTGCGCGTGGCGTGCCGCCGGACGCCGGCGACGGCCTCCTCCGAGACGTCGAGCGCGAGCACCTCGGCGGCGCGGGGCGCCATGGCGAGCGCGAAGCCGCCCTGGTAGGTGAAGCAATCGAGCACCCGGCCGCGCGCGTAGCGCGCCGCCGCCGCGTGGTTCTCGCGCTGATCCAGGAACGTCCCGGTCTTCTGTCCCTTCCAGGGATCGACCGTGATCGTCACGGCACCCTCCCGCACGTCGATCGACTCGGGCACCGCGCCGGCGACGAGCTCCACCGTCTGCTCGAGCCCCTCCAGCTGCCGCACGCGCGGGTCGTTCCGCGCCAGGATGCCGGCGGGCGCCACGAGCTCGACGAGCAAGCGGACGAGGTCGGGCAGGAGCCGGTCCACGCCCTGCGACAGCGCCTGCACCACGAGGCAGTCGCCGTACCGATCGACGACGAACGACGGCAGCAGGTCCGCCTCGCCGTGCACCAGCCGGTACGCGGTGGCGTCGATGCCGAGCGCCGCGCGGTAGGCGATCGCGCGCTCGAGCCGCCGCCGCCACAGCCCGAGGTCGGCGGGCTCGTCGCCGCGCGTGACCATGCGCAGCGTGATCTCGGATCGATCGCTGAAGAGGGCGCGGCCGATCGCGCGGCCCCGCGGTCCGATCACGGCGACGGTGTCGCCGCCGCGGGCCTGGACGTCCGCGACGTCGGTCCGGTAGATCCACGGGTGCCCGGAGCGGACGCGTTCGGCGCCCCGGTGGGTGACGACGGCGGTGGGTTCCATGGCGTCAGCTATAGTACAATCGCTGGTCATGCGCGTCGCGATCGGCGCCGATCACGCCGGCTTTCTGCTGAAAGAGGCCATCAAGCGGGCGCTCGCCACGCTCGCCGTCGAGGTCGAGGACCTGGGCACCGGCTCGGCCGACTCGGTGGACTACCCCGACTTCGCGGCCCGCGTCGCGCGCGGCGTGGCGGCCGGCACGTACGACCGCGGCATCCTCGTCTGCGGCACGGGCATCGGCATGGCCATGGCCGCCAACAAGATCGCCGGCGTGCGCGCGGCGCCGGTCGTGGACGCGGACACCGCCCGCCTCGCGCGCGCGCACAACGACGCGAACGTGCTGGCGCTCGGCGCGCGGGTCACGACGCCGGACCGCGCGCTCGAGATCGTCCGCGTGTTCCTGGACACGCCGTTTGAGGGCGGCCGCCACCAGCGCCGCGTCGACAAGATCTCCGGCCTCGAGCGCTGCTGACCCGCCCGGGCCGGGCGACGAACCAGAGAGCACCGAGGGACCCATGTCTACCGACACCGCACACGCCACCCGCGTCCGCTCGCTCGCCGACACCGACCCCGACATCGCCCGCGTCGTCGCCAGCGAGATCCACCGCCAGAACTCCGGGCTCGAGCTGATCGCCTCGGAGAACTTCGTCACGACCGCCGTGCTCGAGGCGATGGGCTCGGTGCTGACGAACAAGTACGCCGAGGGGTATCCGGGCAAGCGCTACTACGGCGGGTGCGAGTTCGTGGACGTCGGCGAGCAGCTTGCCATCGACCGCGCGAAGCAGCTCTTCGGCGCCGATCACGCCAACGTCCAGCCGCACTCGGGCGCGCAGGCCAACATGGCCGTCTATTTCGCGCTGCTCAAGCCCGGGGACACCGTGCTGGGCATGAACCTGGCGCACGGCGGCCACCTCACGCACGGCCACCCGCTGAACTTCTCCGGCAAGCTCTACACGATCGTGCCCTACGGCGTGCGACAGGACGACGAGCGGATCGACTACGACGAGCTCGACCGGCTCGCGCGCGAACACAAGCCGAAGATGATCATGGTCGGCGCCAGCGCCTACCCGCGCGTCATCGACTTCCCGCGGATCGCCGCGGTGGCCCGGGAGATCGGCGCGGCCATGGTGACCGACATGGCGCACATCGCGGGCCTCGTCGCCACCGGCGTGCACCCGAGCCCCGTGCCGCACTCCGATTTCGTCACCACGACGACGCACAAGACCCTGCGCGGGCCGCGCGGCGGCCTGATCCTCACGCGCGCCGAGCGCGCGAAGGACCTGGACCGGGCCATGTTCCCGGGCGTGCAGGGCGGTCCGCTCATGCACGTGATCGCCGCCAAGGCCGTCTGCCTCAAGGAGGCGATGGAGCCCGGCTTTGCCGCCTACCAGCGCCAAGTCGTGGCCAACGCGGCGCGGCTGGCCACGGGCCTGTCCGACGCCGGCTTCCGGCTCGTGAGCGGCGGCACCGACAACCACCTGATGCTCGTCGACGTCTTCTCGAAGGGCCTCACTGGCAAGGTCGCCGAGGCCGCGCTCGGCAAGGCCGGCATCACCGTCAACAAGAACGCCATCCCCTTCGACCGGAACCCGCCGATGGTGGCGAGCGGCATTCGCATCGGGACGCCGGCGATCACCACGCGCGGCATGGGCGAAGCGGAGATGGATCTGATCGCCGAGCTGATCGCCCGGGCGCTCCAGTCGCCCGACGACGAGGCGGCGCTCGGCCGGGTCAGGGGCGAGGTCGAAGCGCTGTGCCGGAAGTTTCCGCTGTACCCGGAACGCCCGATCTAGGCGCCGCCGTCGCCGCCGTGTTCGCCGACGCCGGCGTGCTGGCCCGCGCCCTGCCGGCGTTCGAGCCGCGCCAGAGCCAGCGGGACATGGCCGCCGCCGTCGCCCGCCTCTTCGCCGACGGCGGCGTGCTGCTCGCCGAGGCCGGCACCGGCACCGGCAAGACGCTCGCGTACCTGGTGCCGGCGCTGCTCAGCCGCCAGCGCGCGCTCGTGTCGACCGGCACGAAGAACCTCCAGGAGCAGATCTTCTACAAGGACCTGCCCGTGCTCGCCGACGCGCTGGGGGTGCCCTTCAAGGCCGCCTACATGAAGGGGCGGGGCAACTACCTCTGCCTGCACCGCTTCGAGGCGCTGCGCGACGGCGGCGCGACCCGCAACCCCGACGACCGCCTGTCCCTCCGCCTGATCGACGACTGGGCGGGCCATACCGAGACCGGCGACCGCGCGGAGATCGAGGACCTGCCCGACGATCTGCCGGTCTGGAACGAGATTGCCGCCACCAGCGAGAACTGCATCGGGACCGAGTGCCCCCGCTACGACGCGTGCTTCATCACGCGCATGCGGCAGCGCGCCGCCGAGGCCGACCTCGTGGTGGTCAACCATCACCTGCTCTGTGCCGACGCGGCGGTCCGGCAGAGCGCCTACGGCGAGGTCATCCCGTCGTGCCGGTTCGCGATCCTGGACGAGGCGCACCAGCTCGAGGACGTCGCCACGCAGTACTTCGGCCTCGTCGTCAGCAACTACCGGCTGCTCGACCTCGCCCGCGACGTCGAGCGCATCGTCGGCGCGGGGCTCGTCGGCGAGACGCGCAAGGCCGTCATGCTGCGTGAGGACGCGATCCGCATCAGGGACCGGGCGCGCGTGTTCTTCGAGACGGTGGTCGCCGCCCGCGGCGCCGGCCGGGCCGCGCCGGACCGTCGAGCGCGCGGGGACGAGG
>JAHECP010000249.1 GCA_024641665.1 Acidobacteriota bacterium | reverse complement strand
GCTGGGACGCATCCAGGTCGGCCTCGCGCGCGCCGCCGGCGGCCACCAGGATGCGTCCCAGCCGCGGGTGCAGCGGAAACCGGCCGAGCATCTCGCCGAGCGCGGTCAGCCGGGGCGAAACTCCCGGCCGCCGCTCGACGGCGCCCAGCCGCGCCAGCAGCGCGAGCGCCGCGTCGAGCGCCTCCGGCGCGGGCGCCTCGAACCACTCGAGCGCGCGCGGATCGCCGCCCCAGCCGATCACGTCGAGCGTCGTTCCCGCGAGATCGACGCGCCGGATCTCCGGCTCGCGGTGCGGCCGCAGGCGGTCGCGCGCGTCCCACAGCCGGCGGACGCGCCCGGCCTCGATCCGCCCGGCCCGCCCCGCGCGCTGATCCGCCGCGTCGGCGGTGATGCGCTCGGTCTCCAGACTGTCGATGCCGCGCCCGGGATCGTGCCGCGCGATCTTGTGGAGCCCCGTGTCCACCACCGCCGTGACGCCGGGTACGGTGAGCGAGGTCTCGGCGATGTTCGTGGCCAGGATCACCCGGCGGCGCGACGAGGGCGCGAGGGCGCGGTCCTGGCCGGCCGCGTCGAGCGAGCCGTGGAGCGGCACCACTTCGACGTCGTCGGGGAGACCGCGCGACCGGACCTCGCGCTCGGCGCGGCGGATCTCGGGCGCGCCCGGCAGGAAGCAGAGCACGTCGCCGCGGGCGGCCGCCGCGAGATCCGCCGCGGCGCCGGCCACCGACGCCTGCGGCGCGTACTCGATCTCCAGGGGGTGCACGCGGCCGGGCACCTCGACGACCGGACAGTCGTCGAGGAACGCCGCGACGCGCGCGGCGTCGAGCGTCGCCGACATCACGACGATCCGCAGGTCGTCGCGCGCCCGCCAGGCCTGCCGCGCGAGCGCGAGGCCGACGTCGGCGTGCAGACTCCGCTCGTGGAACTCGTCCAGGACGACGGTCAGGAAGCCGGAGAGGAGGGGGTCCCGTTGCAGGCGCGCCGTGAGGATGCCCTCGGTGGCAATCAGGAGGCGCGTCCGCGGGCCGAACCGCCGCTCGAACCGCACGTGCCACCCGACCTCCCCGCCGATCGTCCAGCCCTGCTCGTCGGCGATCCGCCGGGCGATTGCCCGCGCCGCGACGCGCCGCGGCTGCAGCACGATCGCCGGACCGTCGCTGGCGAGCGCCGGCGGCACGCGCGTCGTCTTCCCGGCGCCGGGAAGCGCCACCACCACGGCCGCGCGACGGCGGCGGACGGCCGCCCGGATCGCGTCCAGGTGCGGGTCGATGGGCAGCGGAACCGGCGGCACGCCTCGATCCTACTCCGCGGGCGGCCGCCGGACGTCCCCGGGCCGGATTGGGATAGGCTTATAGGGATGCGCGGCCGGCT
The DNA here is from genome assembly GCA_024641665.1 of Acidobacteriota bacterium. Taxonomy (GTDB): domain Bacteria; phylum Acidobacteriota; class Vicinamibacteria; order Vicinamibacterales; family JAHECP01; genus JAHECP01. Next base: position 5,558 of record JAHECP010000249.1, on the reverse strand, counting down.
GCGGTGCATCCCTTCATCAGCGGGAGTCTGCTCATGCGCGACGCACTCGATACCAAGAGACTGCTGGCGGACCTGGACATCATGGACGTCCACCCGGGCGGGTTCGACGGCGAATGGCTGGGCTCGGGCCCGTCGCTCGACGTCCTCACCCCGATCGACGGGTCGAAGATCGCGACGGTCACGCAGGTGACCGAGGCGGAGTACGACCGCGTCGTCTCCCGGGCGTACGCGGCCTTTCTCGACTGGCGGAAGGTGCCCGCGCCGAAGCGCGGTGAGATCGTCCGCCAGCTCGGGCACAAGCTGCGCGAGCGCAAGGCGGCGCTCGGCGCGCTGGTGACGCTCGAGATGGGCAAGATCCTGGTCGAGGGCCTGGGCGAAGTACAGGAGATGATCGACATCTGCGACTTCGCGACGGGGCTGTCGCGCCAGCTCTACGGCCTCACGATGCACTCCGAGCGGCCGGACCACCGGATGTACGAGCAGTGGCACCCGCTGGGCGTCGTCGGCGTGATCTCGGCCTTCAACTTCCCGGTCGCCGTGTGGAGCTGGAACGCGGCCATCGCGGCGGTCTGCGGCGACTCGACGCTGTGGAAGCCGGCGAGCAAGACGCCGCTCACCGCGATCGCGGTCACGAAGATCGCGCGGGAGGTGTGCCGCGCGAACGGGGTGAACCCCGCCGTCTTCTCGCTCTCGATCGGCAAGGGCTCGACCGTCGGCGAGCGCATGCTGCACGACCGCGCGGTGCCGCTTGTGTCGTGCACGGGCAGCTGCACGGTCGGCTACCACGTGGCCGAAGTGGTCGGCAAGCGGCTGGGCCGGACGATCCTGGAGCTCGGCGGCAACAACGCCATCATCGTGACGCCGCACGCCAACCTCGAGCTGGCGCTGCCGGCCATCCTCTTCGGCGCGGTCGGCACGGCCGGGCAGCGTTGCACGTCCACCCGGCGCATCATCGTGCACGAATCGATCCGGGGCGAGCTGGTGCGCCGGCTCGGGCGCGCGTACGCCGACGTGCCGATTGGCGACCCCCGCCAGGACGGCACGCTCATGGGCCCGCTCGTCAGCCACGGCGCCGTGAAGGAGATGATGCACGCCGTCGAGCAGGTGAAGAAGGAGGGCGGCGAGATCCTGTTCGGCGGCACGCGCCTCGACGGCCCCGCCCATCCGGGCGGCCACTACGTCACGCCGTGCATCGCGGCCGCGAAGAACGACTTCGCCATCGTGCAGCAGGAGACCTTCGCGCCGATCCTCTACATCATCGGCTACGGCAAGGCGAACGCCACGCCGCGCCAGGCGGTGGAGGAGATCGACGAGGCCATCGCGCTCCACAACGGCGTCCCGCAGGGTCTCTCGTCGGCGATCTTCACCGAGCACGTGCGCGAGGCCGAGCGCTTCCTGTCGCAGCGCGGCAGCGACTGCGGCATCGCCAACGTGAACATCGGCACGAGCGGCGCCGAGATCGGCGGCGCGTTCGGTGGCGAGAAGGAGACGGGCGGCGGGCGCGAGTCGGGCTCCGACGCCTGGAAGGCCTACATGCGCCGCCAGACGAACACGATCAACTGGAGCACCCAGCTGCCGCTCGCGCAGGGCATCAAGTTCGGCGGATGACCGACCCGACACCCGTCCGCGACGTGCTGAGCGGCGCCGTCGTCATGGCGCCGATGACCAAAGGGTCGAACCTGCCGTACCGCCGGCTCTGCCTCGAGCTGGGCGCGCGCGTGACCATGAGCGAGATGACCGTCGCGCGCCGGCTCAAGCAGAAGCGACGGTCGGAGTTCGCCCTCATTCGCAAGGCCCCCGGCGAGCCCTGCTTCGGCGTGCAGCTCGCCGGCACCAACCCCGACGAGATGGCCTGGGCCGCCGCGCTCGTCGAGTCGCGCGGCGCCGACCTGGTGGACGTCAACCTCGGCTGCCCGATCGACCACTTCACCCGGAAAGGCCTCGGCGCCGCGCTCGCCCGCCAGCCCCGGCGCGTCCAGCGCATCGTCGAGACGATGAAGCGCGGCGTCCAGCGCGCGCCGATCACCGTGAAGATCCGGCTCGGCTGGAACGACGACATGCGCAACTACCTGGAGGTCGCCCGCGCCGCCGCGGACGGCGGCGCCGACGCCATCGTCGTCCACGGCCGCACGCGCAACGCGCGCTACCGCCAGAGCGCCGACTGGGACGCCATCGGCGAGGTCGCCGCCGCCGTCCCCGTGCCCGTCGTCGGCAACGGCGACCTGCTGTTCCCGCACGAGATCGAGACGGCGCGCCGCCGGGCGGGTTGCGCGGGGGTCATGGTCGCGCGCGGCGCGCTCATCAAGCCGTGGATCTTCCGGGAGGCGGCGGAGGGCTATCGCGACGTGGGCGCCGACGAGCGCGTGGCGCTGTACCGGCGCTATGTGGACCTCGCCCTCGAGCACTGGGGCGACGACGAGCACGGGCGCACGCGCGTGCGGGCGTTCGTCCGCTGGCACCTCGGCTTCTGGTGCCGCTACGCCCCGCGCCGCGCCGACGGCAGCTGGCCGAGCATGCAGGCGCGCGAGCCCGCCGGCTTCGCGCGCTCGTCGCTCGAAGCCCTGCTCGCGCGCGGGGACGATGCCGCGCTCGACTTCCTCGCCGACCGCCTGATGGCGCAGGCCGAGATCGCGCCCGCCGACGCGCCGCCGCCGGCCGGGGCCGCCCGCGAGGAGCCGGCCGCCGAGGTGGAAGGGTAGCGGAACGCGGTCCTCGTCCCCTTGCTACGGCTTGCCCTTCAGCTGCTCGAGTCGCCGGTCGATCGAGTGCACCAGGAGGGCGTTGTCGGCGAACTGCGCCTTGAGCGACTCGAGCTCGGCCCGCGCCGCGCCCGTGTCGCCCGCCGCCTGGTGGGCCGACGCCTTGAGCAGTCCCACGCGCAGCTTCATCCGCACGTCGTCGGCCGCCACGGTAAGGGCATCGAGCCGCGCGAGCGCCGCCTGCGGGTCCTTGCGATCCTGGATGAGCGAGTCCGCCGCCGCCAGCTGCAGGTCCGGATCGCCGGGAAAGCGCTTCGCGGCCATGTCGATCAGCTCGGCCGCCTCCGCCCGCTTGCCCGCCTGACGGTCCTGCATCGCCTGCTCGTAGAGCCCGGCCACGTACAGCCGTCCGACGTCGTCGGGGTTGCCCGTACGCAGCCCGGGACCGCCCGCATACGAATAGACCAGATCGCCGCCGTGGTCGCCCGCCTCGAAGAGCACGCCGAGCCCCGCCACGCCGACCAGTGCCGAAGCGACGAACGCGAGCTTCGCGCGGCGGCTGCCCATCATCACCAGCCCGAGGCCGAGCAGCTCGAGCGCCGAAACGGCCAGGAACGTGTAGGCCGTTCGGCGACCCCATTCCTCGTGCACCTGGACCGCCGCGCGGGCGGTGGGAATCCGCTCGACGGCGCCGTGCGCCTGCGTGCCGGAGTGCACCGCCGCCCAGGCCGCGAGCGTGCCGAGCAGGATGAGCGTCGCGGCTGCCGGCCCGGTGAACTTGAGCCGGCCGGTCAGCGACACCAGGCGGAAGACGACGCCGACGATGAGCAGGGCGACGACGAAGTGGACAATCTGGGGGTGAAATGCCCCGATGTTCGGCATGGACGGACTCTCCGCAATGTGGCGTGGATGGGCTCGCCGGCCTCACGGCCGCGAGCCGCCATTATAGCCGCGACCGGGCCAAGGGTGGGGTCCCCGCACGGCGGCGGAGCCTTCGCGCCAGCACGCACCCCGGTGCACCGAAATCGACGGCCCGGTGGGATATCCGTTCACGGGCTCTCGGGGCCCGAGCGGGCTCACGACGCGCCCCGCGCGGGCGCCGCCGCCCGCACGTAGACCGCCAGCCGCGGGAACGCGAACGTGCCCGCGATGTCGTCGATCACGTTCACCTGGCACAGATAGAGACCCGGCTCGAGGGCGTCGGGCGGCACCGTCAGCTCGACGGCGGCGGCCTTGCGGCTCGCCACGTTCTCGGCGGTGATGTCGTCGGGCGGCGTCTCGTAGACGCGCACGCCGCGCCGGTAGAGCGCCAGGCTGGCCAGCAGGTGGACGCGCCCGTCCGCTCCCGGCGACGCCGCCGGGTCGTACACCTCGAAGTACACGTACACCGGCTGGCCCGTCGAGATGACGTGGGCGACGTTCGGTACGAGCGCCTGCCCGTTCCGCACGAGCGGCAGGTTGGCGTCGCGCCGGCCGCTCGCCCGGAGCTGGCTGCCGAGCACGACGGCGCTCACCTTCGGCGAGCCGCGGCTGAGGTCCGGCACCACGATGTTCGTCTCGTACGAGCCGACCGCCCCGTCCTGGTTCTCGCGGACGACGACCTTCAGGGAGAACCTGCCCGGCGGGAGCTCGAACGCCGTCTGGTACTGGACGTTCTTCGACTGCACCTGCTGGCCCTCGCCGACCGCCAGCTTCACCGTGTCGCGGATACGGCCCACCGGTCGCTTTGCCTCGTCGCGCACGAGGCCGAGGATGTCGAGCGTCGCCTTGTGGCGGTCGCCCGCGCGCGCGAAGGGAATCTCCGAGCCCGGGACGACGAGCGACACCGGCACGTAGTACCGGTCCTTCGCCAGCCGGAAGTACGCCGCCGAGACGTACACACCGAGGTCGGTGTCCGAGATGTCCGAGAAGAGCTGATCCTGCAGCTGCTGCTCGCGGCCCTCGCGGTTCGCGTGCGCGAAGTCGGTGGGCGCGTAGTAGCCCTTGCGATACTCGAGCTTCACGCCGTCCCGCTTCACGCGCACCTCGATGTGGCGGTACCGGCCGTCGCGGGTGCTGTTCGTGCTCTGGTAGCCGAGCACGTAGTAGGACGAGGTGTCGGCCACGACCCGGTCGAAGACGCCGCTGAAGTCGTTCGAGTCGAAGAACGCCCGGCCGCCGGTGTCCTCGGCCAGCGTGGCCAGCGTCTCCTGCGACGCGAACGTGCGGTCGAACTGGCTCGACAGCGCGGCGCCCGAGAAGGCCTTCACGCCGCGCACGCTCGCCTGCTGGGCCTCGCCGCCGGGCACGATGGCCTGGAGCCCGCGCATGTCGGCCGCGTAGATGGACACGTTCGCCCTGACCGCGCGGTCCACGGCCTCCCGGAGCAGCACCTGGTTGTCCTGGCCCGTCCGGCTCATCCCGCTGCTGAAGTAGATCACCGACTTCTTCTGCTCGATGCCCGAGAGCGCCGTCGCCAGCGTCCGCAGGGCCTCGAGGCGCCGGTCCGTGTCGAAGATGTTGAACTCGCTGTCGTCGGGCGTGAACGCCGCGCCCGTGTCGGGCGCGACCGACGTGTCCGTGACGCCCTCCTCGAAGCCCTCGGCTCCCGTGCCGCCGAAGGCGTCGAGCACGCGCCCGAGCTGCGCGCGGTCCGCCGTGAAGTCCTGGTCGACCTCGAGCGAGGTGCCGAGCGACACGACGGCGACCAGATCGGCCGGCGACAGCCGCGTGTCCACGTACGCCCGCGCCGCCGCAGCCGCCCGCTGCAGCTCCTCGGGCTGCATCGACGTCAGGTCGAAGAAGAACACCATCAGCCGACGCCCGCGCATGTCGGCCTCGGGCGCGGCCGCCGGCGCCGCGCCGGGCGCCGCCGCCACG
>JAHECP010000248.1 GCA_024641665.1 Acidobacteriota bacterium | reverse complement strand
GGCGGCGGGTGTCCCCGTGACGATCCTGGGCGGCGGCTCGAACGTGCTCGTGGCCGACCGCGGCGTGCGGGGGCTCGTCCTGCGCGTCCACGGCGGCGAGGTCGGGCGCGCGGCGCCGGACCGCGTGCGGGCCGACGCCGGCGTGACGATGAACGGCCTGGTGCGGTGGACGATTGCGCGCGGCCTCGGCGGGCTCGAGGCGTGGGCCGGGACGCCGGGCACGGTGGGCGGCGCCGTCCACGGCAACGCGCACTTCCAGGGGCGCCTCATCGGCGAGTGCGTGGCGCGCGCACAGGTGGCGTCCCGACAGGGCGACCTCGCGGAGCTCGGCCCGGAGGCCCTGGAATTCGGCTACGACCGGAGCCGGCTGCAGCGGACGGGCGAGCTGCTGCTGTGGGTCGAGTTCCGCTCGACGCCGGGCGATCCGGCCGCGCTGCGCGAGACGGCCCGCGCCTCGCTCCGGTTCCGGAAGCGGACCCAGCCGCTGGCGCTGCCGAGCGCGGGCTGCATCTTCCGGAACCCCGATCCGGCGCGCGACCGGCTGCCCGAGGGCGTGCCCGCGTCGGCGGGCGCGCTGGTCGACCGGGCGGGGCTCAAGGGGGCGCGGGTCGGCGGCGCGCTCGTGTCGCCGACGCATGCGAACTTCATCGTGAACGCCGGCGGCGCCACCGCGGCCGACGTGCGGGCGCTCGTGGAGCGCTGCCGCGCGGCCGTGCGGGAGCGCTTCGGCGTGGAGCTGCGGGACGAGATCGTCTACCTGGGTTTCTAGGGACGGGATCATGGCCAAACTGCGGATCGAAGGCGGGCGGCGGCTCTCGGGGCGCGTCACCGTCGACGGCAACAAGAACGCGGCGCTGCCGCTGATTGCGGCCTGCCTCCTGACCGACGAGGAGTGCGTGCTGCACAACGTGCCGCGCATCCGCGACGTCGAGGCCATGCTGCGGCTGCTCGTCGGCCTGGGCGTGACCGTGGAGGGGCAGGGCACGCCCACGGTGCGGGTGTGCTGCGGGTGCGTGACGTCGAGCGAGCCGGACACGACGCTGGTCGGCATGCTGCGCGGGTCCGTGCTGCTCGTCGGGCCGCTGCTCGCGCGGACCGGCGAGGCGCTGCTCGCGCTGCCGGGCGGCGACTTTCCGGCGCGGCGCACGATTGCGACGCACCTCGCCGCGCTCGAGGCGATGGGCGCCACGGGCCAGCAGGACGGTGCGATGCACTGGCTCCGCGCCGACACCGGCCTCCGGCCGGCGTCGATCTACCTCGACGAGGCGTCGGTCACCGGCACCGAGACGGCGCTCTTGGCCGCGGCCGGCGCGGCGGGCACGAGCGAGATCCGCCACGCCGCGTGCGAGCCCCACGTGGTCGAGTTGTGCGAGTTCCTGCGGGCGATGGGCGTCGGCATCGAGGGGATCGGATCGTCCACGCTGCGCGTCGAGGGGGGCGGCCGCCTCCGCGGCGCCGGCCACACCCTGAACGGTGACTACATCGAGGCCGGGAGCTGGGCCGTCGTGGCGGCGGTCACCGGCGGCTCGATCGAGGTGCGCGGCGCGCGCGCGGCCGACGTCGAGCCCATCGCAAGCGTGCTCCGCGCCATGAAGGTGGGCTGCACGTTCGAGGACGACCGGTTCGCGGTGGACGAGTCCGCGCCGGCGGCCGTGCGGCGCATCACCACCGGCGTCTGGCCCGGCTTCCCGAGCGACATGGTCAGCCTGATGACCGTGCTCGCCACGCAGGCGTCGGGGCGGACGCTCGTGCACGACTGGATGTACGAGCTGCGGCTGTTCGCGCTTGAACAGCTGAGCGGCATGCGCGCCGATCTCTTCCTCTGCGACCCGCACCGGATCATCGTCACGGGTCCGACGCGCCTCCGGGGACGGTCGCTCGACAGCCGCGACCTGCGTTCCGGCATGGCGCTCATCGCCGCCGCGCTCGCCGCCGACGGCGACAGCGTGCTGAGCTCGCTCGAGATGGTGGAGCGGGGCTACGGGACGCTCGTGGACCGGTTGCGGTCGATTGGGGCCCGCGTGGAGCGGGACGAGTCCTAGGTTTGGCGTGGGGCTTCGCCCCACACCCCGGCTCCGTCGCTTGCGGGGCCCCGACGCCCCGCGCCGCTCCCTCGCGGGCCGCGCCGTGCGCGGCCTTGCCGCGCGTGTGAGGAACGCAACTGTTTCGTACACACGGCGCGGGGCACGCGCGGCTAGCGCCCGCCCGGGCCCTTCTTCTCGACCGGCGCCGGCGCGGGAAGATCGCCGATCGGCAGGCCGAGGTCGGACTGCACCCGGAACGGACGCAGGTCCGCCTCGGTCAGATCCAGCACGCGGACGATGTGCGGCGTGAGCGTCAGGATGATGTCGGTCTCCTGGCTCTCGACGTGGTTGTACGCGAAGAGGCGGCCGATCACGGGAATGTCGCTCAGCCCCGGAATCCCGGACAGCACCTTGCGCTCGTCGTCGCGGATGAGCCCGGCGAGCATGTTGGTTTCGCCGTCCTTCAGGCGGATCGTCGTGCTGATCTGGCGGCTGCCGAAGGTGGGCAGCCCGCCGAATCCGGTGCCCGAGATGCTGCTGACGTCCACCTTGAGCGCCAGCGAGACGTCGTCGTCGTGGTGCGTGCGCGGCGTGATGTCGATGTTCACGCCGATGTTCTCGTAGTTGTACGACGTAATGGGCTGCTGGTTGACGCCGCCGGTGGCGATGGGCGCGAAGGTCGTCACCGGCACGGGCACGCGCTCGCCGAAGTGCGCCTCGGCCGGGATGCCCTCCGACGTGCGCAGGTGCGGGTTCGCGAGGACGCGCGTCGCCGTATCGTTCTTGAGCAGCCGGTAGTAGAGATCGGGCAGCCCGGTCATCAGGACGTCGGCCTGCGTGAGGTTCGTGAGGTCGCGCAGCGTGAGACCGCTGCGGTTCACGCTCGCCTGGCCCGAGACGCCCGTGGGCGTCGTGTCCGGCGAGGCGATCTGCAGCCCGTACTCCTTCAGCCTCGTGCGGTTCACCTCGAGCAGCTCGACGTCGATGACGACCTCCGGCCGCGCCTTGTCGATGGCGCTGATCACCCGGGCGGTCGCGGCGATCCGCTCCGGCGTGTCCTTGATCGTGATGGCGTTGGTCGCCGTCATCGGCGCGATCCGCCGCGCGTCGATCACGATGCGCAGCAGATCCATTGTCTCTTTGAGATCGGCGTTGCTCAGGTAGAACGTGCGGACCACCTCCTCCTCGTACTCGCGGCGCTTGGCCGGCGTGTCGGGAATGATGGTGATCGTGCGCGGCGCGGTCACGCGGTAGAAGTTGTGCGTGCTGGCCGCGAGCGCCGTCAGCGCGTCGCCGAACGTCGTGTCGTGCAGGTCGATCGACACCGGCTCGTCCTGGAACGCGGGGTCGAACACGAGATTGACGTCGGCCAGCTTGGCCAGCAGCCTGAACACGTCGCGGCTGCTGGCGTTGGCGGTCGTCTGGAGCGACTCGGGCAGCTTCAGGCCCGTCGGCAGCTCGAGACCCGCTGGCGGCAGGTCCCGCGTCCGCTCGATGAGCGCCTCGAGCTTCGTCTGGCCCTCGCGGGTGCTCGCGAGCTGCGCCCGCAGGCTGTTGCGCGTCGCCCGCAGCTCGCGCTGGATGTCGCCGCTCGCCGGGTTCAGCTCGGCCGCCACCTGGTACTCCACCAGCGCCTCGTCGTACTTCTGCGACGCCACGAGGCGGCGGGCGCGGAAGAAGTGGGCGTCGGCCGCGCGCAGCTTGGCCCGCTCGAGCGCCTGCCGGGCCTCGATGTTCGACGGATCGGCCCGCAGCGCCTTCGTGTACTCGACGACGGCCAGGTCGTAGTCTTCGAGCCGCTCGGCCCGCTGGCCGCTGCGCAGGGCGCCGGCGGTGGCGCACCCCGCCAGCAGGGCGGCGAACGCCAGCGCGGCCAGCGTCCGGCCGCGCCGGCGCGCCGCGCGGCCGGGCCTACGACTTGCCGCCGGATCTGATGACCTCGACACCACGGGGAATCCTGAACTCGAACATCTTATCGGACAGTCCGATGTTCTCCTGCAAGTGGCGGAAGGTGAAGGTGGACGTCCCCCCCTGGCTGTCGGCCGCGATGAGCTGCCGGATCTGGAGCGTCTGCCGGTCCACGACCAGCTCCAGCCAGTCGTAATCGCGGTCGGGCAGCTTCGGGTCCAGACGCAGCGCCACCTCGCCCGGAAGCGGGTGCGCGTCATCGGCGTAGCGCACGTCGAAGTCGCGCACGAGGTCGCCCTTGCCGACCAGGAAGAGCACGGCCGTCGTGGCCTGATCCACGCTGGGCATCGGGCTCACGTACACCTGGTGGTCGGCGGGGATGTAGGAGTAGATCTGGGAGCCGTCCGAGACGAAGGTCTTCGGCTCCGGCTGCGTGTAGTCCCAGCGCATGCGGCCCGGCTTCTTCACCGCCAGACGGCCCTGCTCGGTGACCCGCTTGCGCAGGACGCCGCCGACGTAGCTCTGCTCGAAATCGGCCGTGAAGTCGCGGACGCCGTCGTAATGCGCCTGGATGGCCCGGGCCAGATCCTCGGCGGACGCAGGGCCGGACTGGCCGGCCGGACCCGGTCCGACGACCGCGAGCAGCAGGACGACCGTGCTGGCGCAGAACATGGGCGAAGCTGTTAGTGTAGCACGCGGGTCGGGCGCCGGCCGGCCGCGGGTGGGGCCGCCGCCTCAGCCCTTGAGCGCGCCCGGGGCCGGGGGTGGCGCCTGCGGGGAGTCCTTGGTCTCCACGGGCAGCTTGGCGTTGAGCCAGTCGCCGATGCCGCCCTTGAGCACGCTCACCTGGTAGCCGCGCTTGATCAGCGCGACCGCCAGGCGCTCGCCGGCCAGCTCGTCCGGATCCGAATCGTACAGGACCACGTCGCGGCCCGCTGGCAGCTGCGCGCCCGTCCCGTCGGGCGCCACGCGCAGGGCGCCGGGCAGCTTCACCGTGCTGTGCTCGTAGGGATATTTCAGGCGAGCATCGACGATCGTCGGGGCACTGTCGGGGTTGTCGAGACGGGCTTTCAGGTCCTCTTTGCTGATCCGCGATACCGACATGAGCAGTATTCTGGCCGTGCCGCTCGAACAGTGTCAAGGAACGCAAAGGGGCCGGCGTGGCGGGGTTTCGTGACGGGACGGCAGGCGCCGGGATCTACCCGCGATGGTGGGACGCGTGCTCGAGCGACCACCCGTGCGACCGGCGGCCGCAGGACAGGCACCGCAGGTAGACCTCACCGTGCTCGCAATGCACCGTGTACTCGTGGCCGATGAAGAAGCAGCTCAGCCAGCTCCACATGACAGACACCACCGGAAGAACCGCTGAGACCTTAGCAAAGTGGATGCCGGACGACCACGACGCGCGGCCGCGCGTCGAACGGGCGGTGCTCGACGCCCGCACCCGCCGCGCATGCCGGAGACGCCCCGCTGCTACGTCGTGAACTGGAACGCCGATTACAGTTTTGAATTGCCCGGCCGCGTCAATTCAGCGAGCAACCGCCGGGTCCGCGCGGGTCCCCGCAGGTCGCGCACGGGCCGGGCCTGGGCGCCGTGCTCGGGCGGCCGGTCGTCCCCACGGCGAACACAGACAGCTCCTTTTGGAGCTCCCGGCTGGCGCAGTTGGGGCAGGCGGGTGGCGTGTCGCCGAAGACGATGGTCTCGAAGCGGTGATCGCACGCGGTGCAGCGATACTCGAAGATGGGCACAGGGCTCAGTCCTTGATGCGGGGGGCGCAAAACCCCTCCCCATTATGCCGCAGCCGGCGCAGGCGCCGGGAAGGAAAGGGGCCCTGACGCCGCGCCCGCCGGCGGCTAGCGGTCCCAGCCGTCCCAGTCCATCCGATACCGCCGCCGAATCTCGCGCTGCGTGCCCGGGTAGACGCCCATGCGGCGCGCGTAGATTGCGGCTTGCTCCATGCCCTGGCGGATGCGCTCCGCGTTGCTCCGCATCGCGTCGAGCCAGTCCCCGCATCCGGCCGCCTGGCCGTTGACGACCGTGTCCGGCCGGTCCCATAAGTCGAACCAGCGGCGATCGCCGCGCGGCGGGCCCGACGGAGGGAGCGCGCAGATCCCCGAGTAGCGCTGCCACTGGGCGTCCACCTGGTCGGCTCCCCGGGCCAGGTTCCGGATGGCCTGCTCGAAGCCCGCGGCGCCTTGTTCCCGCTGCACGTCCATGTCCGATTTCGCCGGCGGGGGCAGCGTCAGACGCGGGCGCGCGGGTCCGGAGCCGGGGGCACCGGCGGCGGGTGGCGGCGGCAGCGTGTCGCCCGTCCCGAGCAGCGAGCCGGCGTAGTCGATCGCCACGGCGAAGCCGAGCGACTCGCCGCCCATGTACTTCATGGTCGCCACACCGATCACCTCGCCGTCCTCGTTGATGACCGGCCCGCCGCTGTTGCCGGGGTTGATGGCCGCGTCGGTCTGGATGAAGCGCACGCCGTCCACGTCGCGGATGGCGCTCACGATGCCGCGCGTGACCGTGTCGGTGAACGTGCCGAGCGGCGACCCGATCACGATCACGCCCTGTCCGACCTTGGCGGTGGTCACGCTGCCGAGGCGCGCGGGCGCGCGCAGCACCGACGACGGGACGAGGGTGCGGAGCGACGCGAGATCCACGCGGGAATCCACCTTTTCGACGCGGGCGGCGAGCGTCGTGCCGTCGGCGAGCTTCACGTTCACCATCGCCGCGTCGGCGACGACGTGCGCGCTGGTCAGGAGCCGGGTCGAGGAGACGAAGAAGCCGCTGCCCGTGCCCCGCGACGTCTGGACCACGGCGACGGCGGGCATCAGCTCGGCAATGACGTCCTCGACCCGGCGCGTGGCGACCGCGGGCGTGGCTGCGGGCGCCGTCACGGGCGGCGCGGCTGACACGATCGACTCCGGCTGCGGCCGGGCGCCGGCGACCGGTGTCGCGGGCGCCGGAGTCGCCGGCGGTGGAGCGGTGGCAGGCGCGGGCGTCACGGGC
>JAHECP010000247.1 GCA_024641665.1 Acidobacteriota bacterium | reverse complement strand
GTGAGGACGCGCACGGCGCCCACCGCGAGGGCGACGCCGAGCGCCGCGCCCGCGGCGGCCACGACCGCGCTCTCGGCCAGCGCACCACGGACGAGGCGCCAGCGTCCAGCGCCCAGCGCGAGGCGCACCGCGAGGTCGCGCCGGCGCGCTAGCGTCCGCGCGACGAGCAGCACGGCCACATTGGCGCACGCGATCGCGAGCACCAGGACGGCCGCGACGGCGAAGGCCGCGAGCACGGGGCGCAACGGGGCCGTCAGCTCCTCGCCGATCGGGACGGCCGACGCGTGGGGCACCTCGGGGTTCCGCCCCTCACCATGCTCGTGATCCAGGTCCGCCTCCACGCGTTGCGCGTCGTCGGTGAGCTGCGCGAGCGTCGCGCCGTCGCGGAGCCGGGCCACGAGCTGGTAGCCCCGCACGTCCGGCCGCCCGAAGGCCGCGACAGCCGGCACGGCGTCCAGCCGCAGCCAGAGGTCCACGTCCTCGCGCGGAAACCCGAACGAGCGCGGCGCCACGCCGGCCACGACGAACGCCCGATCGCCGATCGCGATCGTCTGTCCGAGGACCGGCTGGCCGGCCGCCTGGAGTTCCCGGCACAGCCGATCGCTCACGACGATGTCGGTGACCGGGCCGCCGGACGCTATCAGCCGTCCCCGCTCCATCGAGAGGCCGAGCACCTGAAAGAAGCGATCCGAGACGATCGCGGCATCGACCACGCGCGGCTCGCCGGCGCCGCGCACCGTGAACCGCTCGCCCCTGGTGTAGGCCGCCACGTCCTCGACCGTGCGCAGCCTCGCGACCCACTCGTCGATGTCCGGCCTGGGGATGCTCAGCGATCCCCCGGTGCCAATGAGCGCCAGGCGGTCCGGCTGGGCGTACGGCAGCGGGCGGAACAGGATGCCGTAGGCGACGGCGTAGACCGCCGTCGTCAGGCCAGTGCCGAGCGCGAGGGTCAGCACCGCGATGGCGGCCGTCCACGACGTGGCGCGGAGGCTGCGGGCGGCCTGGCGCAGCTCGGACGACAGGACGGTCATGCCGGCTTAGACACCGGAGGGGGGCGGATGGTCGGCTCAGGGCCTTGGGCGCCGAAGCGCGCAGCGCGAAAGCGGCTCAGGGCTCAGGGAGAGCCGGCCCAGGGCTCACGACTAAGGGGACTGGGGGCTGGGGGGCACGGAATGGGACACGGAAAGGGACACGGAATGCGACACGGAATGGAGAGACGGAATGTAACGACCACGGAAGGACCACGGAATGACCACGGAATGACCACGGAAATCGCCGCGTAGAGTCACGACGGGCGCCGCCCGGGCCCGGTGCGCGGCTTCTCACTCTGGGCAGGCGCTCCTCGAGCGCAGTCGGTCGCACCTGCGGGAGCTTGCCACTTTCACCAGCGGCAGCGTCCGTCAGCATCCGTCAGACCTCACCGCGCTCGAGGCGAACCGAAATGCCCTGAACGCCTGTCGTAGCGAGAAGGCCCAGGAATTCTCTAAAGGGAATCATCTCCTGGCGTAGAGAGAAATGCATGTTGATGTCGGCGCGTCCAAACGTGTTCGTAAATCTCGGCACCCTCAGTGCATGCACCCTTGCGAACAACTGATCGCGCAGCAAGACATACGCTCGCCGCGCCGACAGGACCCTGAATTCACCGCCTTGTACTTTCCTCCGCACGTCCTCGCTCGAAGGCTGACCGAGGAGATGCGTGACAATCCCTTCCTCAATGGCCCGGTTCGTGACAGCGGACAGCCACACCAGCTGATCTGGAATCACTTCTTCAAGTGCAGCACGCGGGACTGCGGGAACGCTTACGATCAAGAAGACATACGGGAGCCGCTCTTCTTCCTGTCTCCGAAGAGCCGCGTGGATCTTGTAAGTCGCCAGGGCGAAGCAGTCGTCGGGGTCCAGGCCTACGTACTCGTGGGCCTCCCTGAAGAGAGTCCCGTGAAACTTGATGTTGAAGCGACACACCTGACGACCCGAGTGGTCCATGAGCCGATAGTCCGTGTCCGTCCGGCCGACGCGATCGTCTTTGACTGTGAACTCACCCTTCAGAGAGTCTGCAGCTAGTGTCTCGAAGTGCTCTTCGGCGAGGCTACCGAGCATCATCTGTGCGATGCCCTGTCGAGCGCGCCGAAGACGGCGTTCATCCGGTCGGACCTTGCCGAGCCACTGGTAGAAGCCTTCTGAACGGACCGCGCTGACCCAGCGGCTCAGATGATAACGAGGCAGGTTCGTGTCACGCGCGACGTCTGAGATGTCCTCACCGTTCAGCGCACGCAGTATCGCCGTGGAACGGATCAGCAGGGGATGACTGCCCCTAGACGTCCCGAGGACCAGATTGAGAGAATCGATGAAGCGAGTGAGGTCGTCCACCTATGCCCGACGGTCTGCCACGTCTAAGGGAAGGACCGGAACGCTGGAGAATCTGTACCGAGATCCCCTCAGGAAGTCCTCGGCCAGCTCGATTGCCACCCACCGCCGTCCTAGGCGCTCGGCCGCCTCTCCCGTCACATTCGAGCCGGCGAACGGATCCAGTACGCTGTCCCCAGGCGTTGTGCACAGCCTTATGAAGAACTCCGGAAGACCTCGCGGGAACCGCGCGGGGTGAACAGGAAGGTCCGCCGCCGCGCATGCCTTCAGGTAGTGCCCGTTCGAGTCGTTATTTCCAATCTCGATCAAGTTCGGCGGGATCGAACCGCCTCGGTCCTGTTGGAACTTCGCCGTAATGTTGTGACCCGAAGGCCGTGCTTTGGCCTTGTAGCCCTTCGTTATCAGACGGAGCATATCGGCGCTGTATGGTTGCAGGACACCTCTATTCGTAGCCTTCGGCCACTCTGTCTTGCCCAGCCAGAACACTTGGTTCACTGCGCACTTGACCCGCAAGCGCCTCACGTTGACCCACTCCGCGGGCCCAGGAAGCGCCGCGGGATTGTACCAGTAGAAGTCCTGAGCCAGATGAAACCCGACTTGGTCGCACAGAGCCAACAACAGGCGATACTGATAGAGCGATCGGGTCGGAACGCCTTTGTTCCAGACACCGCCAAGATCGACCACTAGGCTTCCGTCCGTTTTCAGAAGTCTCCTGAACTGCTGCGCATATGGCGTGAACCACGACACGAATGTGTCTTCGCCAACTGACGAGTACGGCTTCTTCTTGCGGAACGTGAGGGGAAACGGCGGTGAAGTCACGATGAGATTCACCGACTCGGAGGGCAACTTGGCCATCACGTCGAGCGAATCACCGAGGTAGGCTTCCCCGATGGACGTGGTGTAGTACGGACTCAGAGCAGTCTTCCTGCGGGTCCCGCCCGTTGACCGGCCTGCGCGCGCTAGATCGGTGCGTCGCTTCGCCATAGACCACCAGAGTGGCGGCGGCGGTTCATGCCATCGCCACTCCTTCCCTGAGCAGGCGTCCTCGCCCAACGCCCAGCGCCTGTTACGCGCAGCCCGAGGTGCTGCCGCAGTTGACGCACTTGTAGCAGCTGCCGCTCCTGACCATGATCGAGCCGCAGGTCGTGCAGGGCGGCGCGTCCTCCTGGTTCTGGATCGCGGCGAACCGGGCGCCCGGCCCGGCCTTCTCGCCGTGGCCGTTGCCGTTGGCCGGCTCGAGGGGAAGCTGGACGGCGTCGCCCTCGCTGGCGTGGGGCGCCACGTCCTCGCGGAGATTCACGCCGGCGGCGTACTGCGCCTCGGGCGACAGGAACTTCGCCGCCATCCACCGGAAGATGTAGTCGACGATGGACTTGGCGAACCGCACGTCCGGGTTCTTCGTCATGCCGGCCGGCTCGAACCGCACGTGGCTGAACTTGTCCACGAGGTCCTGCAGCGGCACGCCGTACTGGAGCGCGTAGGAGATGGCCTGCGCGAAGGCGTCGGCGAAGCCGGAGATCGTGGATCCCTCCTTCGCCATGACCAGGAACAGCTCGCCCGGCGTGCCGTCCTCGTAGAGGCCGACGGTGATGTAGCCCTCGTGGCCGGCGACGTCGAACTTGTGCGTGATCGCCCGCCGCTCGTCGGGCAGCTTGCGGCGCACGGGCTGGCCCGGCGCGACGCCGGCGGCCGCCAGGATCTGCTTGTCGCGCGACGTGTTGAGCGGCTGCGTGCGCTTGCTGCCGTCGCGGTAGATCGACACGGCCTTGGCGCCGAGGCGCCACGCGTCGACGTAGGCCTGCTGGATCTCCTCGGCCGTGCAGTCCTTCGGGACGTTGACGGTCTTGGAGATGGCGCCGGAGATGAACGGCTGCACGGCGCCGATCATCTTGATGTGGCCCATGTAGTGGATCGACCGCTGGCCGTGCGCCGGCTTGAAGGCGCAGTCGAACACCGCGAGGTCCTTCTCCTTGACGTGCGGCGCGCCCTCGATCGTCTCGTGCTCGTCGATGTAGGCGACGATCTCCTTGATCTCCTCCCGGGTGTAGCCCAGCCGGGAGAGCGCCATCGGCACGGTCTGGTTGACGATCTTCATCAGGCCGCCGCCGACCAGCTTCTTGTACTTGACCAGCGCGATGTCCGGCTCGACGCCGGTGGTGTCGCAGTCCATCATGAAGCCGATCGTGCCGGTGGGCGCGAGCACGGTGACCTGGGCGTTGCGGTAGCCGTGGTCCTCGCCGAGCTCCACCGCCTCGTTCCAGGTCTGGCGGGCCGCGTCGTAGAGGCTGCGCGGGACGTTGGTGCGGTCCACGTCCTTGAGCGCGGCGCGGTGCTTGCGGACGACGCGCAGGAACGGCTCCCGGTTTTTCTCGTAGCCGGCGAACGGGCCGCCATGGTCGCGGGCGATTCGCGCCGACTGCGCGTAGGCCTCGCCGTGCATGATCGCGGTGAGCGTCGCCGCGTAGTCGCGCCCGGCGTCGCTGTCGTACGGCAGGCCGCGCGACATCAGGAGCGCGCCCAGGTTGGCGTAGCCCAGGCCGAGCGGCCGGTACTCGTGGCTGTTCTTCTCGATCGCCTTGGTCGGGTAGCTGGCGTTGTCGACCAGCACCTCCTGCGCGGTGATCATCGTCCGGACGGCGGCGCGGAACGACTCGACGTCGAACTCGGTGCCGCCCGCCACCTTCGGGTTCTCCCTGAGGAACTTCATCAGGTTGATCGACGCCAGGTTGCACGCCGAGTCGTCGAGGAACATGTACTCGGAGCACGGGTTCGAGGCGTTGATCCGCGCGGTGTTCGGGCAGGTGTGCCAGTCGTTGATCGTCGTGTCGAACTGCATGCCCGGGTCGCCGCAGACGTGGGTCGCGTCGGCGATCATGTGCATCAGATCGCGCGCGCGATACGCGTCCATGGGCTTCCCGTCCATCACCGCCCGCGTCGCCCACTCGCCGTCGTCGAGCACCGCGCGCATGAATTCGTCGGTCACCCGCACGCTGTTGTTCGAGTTCTGGAAGAAGACCGACGCGTAGGCCGGGCCCGTGAACGAGCCGTCGTAGCCCGCGTCGATGAGCGCCCAGGCCTTCTTCTCCTCCTCCACCTTGCAGTTGATGAACTCGACGATGTCGGGGTGATCGGCGTTGAGAATCACCATCTTGGCCGCGCGGCGCGTCTTGCCGCCCGACTTGATGACCCCCGCGAACGCGTCGTAGCCCTTCATGAACGACACCGGCCCCGACGCCGTGCCGCCGCCCGCCAGCAGCTCCTTCGAGGAGCGGATCGGCGAGAGGTTCGAGCCGGTGCCCGAGCCGAACTTGAAAAGCATCCCTTCGGTGCGGGCCAGCGTCAGGATCGAGTCCATCGTGTCCTGCACCGAGTTGATGAAGCACGCCGAGCACTGTGGCGACTTCTCGAAGCCGCAGTTGAACCACACCGGGCTGTTGAACGACGCCTTTTGGTAGACCAGGATGTGCTTGAGGTCGGCGCTGAACGCCTGGAGATCCTCCTCCGACGCGAAATACGCCTGCCGGCGCGCCCAGACGGTGATCGTGTCGACCACGCGCCCGATGAGCTGCCGGACGCTCCGCTCGCGCTCGGGCGCGCCGAGCGTGCCCCGGAAGTACTTGGAGACGACGATGTTGGTGGCCTGCTGCGACCAGAACTTGGGGATCTCGACGTCCCGCTGCTCGAACACGAGCTCGCCGCGCTCGTTGGCGATGACGGCGGCGCGGAGCTCCCACTCGATCTCGTCGAACGGGTCCACGCCTTCGGCCGTGAAATACCGATCGAACTTGAGGCCCACGACCGCGCTGCTCGTAGCGGCACGTGGGGCGGCCTGGAGTTCAGAGCTGGTGGATTCCGCGTGAGCAGCACCTCTCTGCATGTTTCCCCCTCCGAAAACCCGGGCGGCGGCCTCGCCCCGAGACCGAGCCCTGAATCTTGATTAGGAAACGCGCGGCGAGACGCTCTGGAACCAGGAAATTCGACTCGCATTCCCGAGCGAGAAGCTGGGATGTCCTCGCGAAGGTCTGTCGCGCTACGGCGGTCAAATATGCGGCCTGTTTACGTGTTTGTCAAGGCTCGATCTACCAGATATTGTGTCCCAATTTGGGGACAAGCGCAACATATTGACAGAAACGTCCAACTGGCGTGGCGTTCGTCTAACTGCCCTATTTTGACCGGTTTTGCACGGATGTGCCCGGCGGCCACCGCGTCGTCACGGGAACGTCACAGGGGCCACGAGGCCGGGCTCTCGCCCCCGGCCAAGCCCCGCGCCAGCATCTCGGCCTTGTCGGCCAGACGCAGCGCGTACATGAAGTTCGCAACCTTGACCGCCGCCTCGGCCTGCTCGATGAGCTGCTGGGCGGTCTGGTACTGCACGCGGGCGTCCCCCTTGAGACGCTCGACGCGGACGGTGGCGAGGACCGCGCGCGCGCGGGCCACCGTGTCGAGGACGCGCCGGGTGGCCGCGGCGGCATCGGCGGTCTCGGGCGTTCCGAGCCGCCCGGGCTCGGCCGGCCGCCGGACGTCGGGCGGCTCGGCGGGCCGCGCGCTCGGCTCGGGCCGGGCGGCGGATTCGGGCCGCTCGG
>JAHECP010000246.1 GCA_024641665.1 Acidobacteriota bacterium | reverse complement strand
CGCCGCCCGTCGAGAAGCCCGCGCCGCCCGTCGAGAAGCCGGCGGCGCCGCCACCCGCGACGCCGGCCACGGCCGGTCCGAGCGCGGCGGCCCCCGACGAGTTCCGGCTCGCGCTCTACTACCAGCGCGCCGGAGACTTCGACAACGCGCTCCTGCACTACCGCGCGTTGCTCCAGCAGAACGAGCTGAACGCCGAGGCGCACAACAACCTCGGGCTCCTGTACCAGCAGAAGGGCCTGCTCGACGAGGCGGTGCGCGAGTTCCAGCGGGCGCTGTTCATCGACGACCACTACCTGAAGGCCCGCAACAACCTGGGCGTCGTGCTCTTCCGCCAGGACCAGCTCGATCTGGCGGCCGCCGAGTTCCGCACCGCGCTCGGCGCGGACCCCCGCAACGTCGACTCGCTAATGAACCTGGCGCTGGTCGAGAAGGCCCGCGGCGAGGCGGCCACGGCGCGCACCCGGCTGCTCCAGGCGCTCGAGATCGATCCGCACAGCGCCGCCGCGCACTATAATCTGGCTTTACTCTACGACCAGGCGGGAGAGACGGCGAATGCCATCCGGCACTACCGGCTCTTCCTGGACAACGCGGGCGCGGACCACGCGGGTCTCGTGTCCGACGTCCAGACCCGCATCGACGCGCTCAGCCGATAGGGTTGAAAGGACGGGAGCCCCATCGGCCATCATGGGGTTCCCGTCTCCCTCGCTCCCGAGTGCGCCATGACCGAACAGCCCGATCTCCCGTCTGAGATCTCCGCCCTGCTGCACGAGAACCGCCGCTTCGACCCGCCGGAAGGCTGGCGGGCCGCCGCCGTCGTGACCGACGGCGGCGTGTACGAGCGCGCCGCGGCCGACCCCGATGCCTTCTGGGCGGGGTTCGCGTCCGAGCTCGAGTGGATGCGGCCGTGGGACCGCGTGCTCGAATGGGAGCCGCCGAACGCGCGATGGTTCGTCGGCGGCAAGCTCAACGCGAGCGTCAACTGTCTCGACCGCCACGTCCGGACGGCCCGGCGCAACAAGGCGGCGCTCATCTGGGAGGGCGAGCCGGGCGATCGGCGGACGTTCACCTATTTCGACCTCTACCGCGAGGTGTGCACGTTCGCCAACGTGCTGACGTCGCTCGGCGTCGGCCGCGGCGATCGGGTCGCGCTCTACCTGCCGCTCGTGCCCGAGCTGGCGGTCGCGATGCTGGCCTGCGCCCGCATCGGCGCGGTGCACAGCGTGGTGTTCGGCGGCTTCAGCGCCGAGTCGCTGCGCGACCGCATCAACGACGCGCAGGCGGTGGTACTCGTGACCGCCGACGGCGGGTTCCGCCGCGGCCGGCCGGTGCCGCTCAAGCAAACCGCCGACGAGGCGCTCGGCGACACGCCGTCGATCCGTCACGTCGTCGTGGTCCGGCGCGGCGAGGGCGTGCCCGAGCCGGCGATGCAGGCGGGGCGCGACCGCTGGTACCACGAGCTGATGGCGGGCGCGGGGCACGTCTGCGAGCCGGCGGAGATGGACGCGGAGGACATGCTCTACATCCTCTACACGTCGGGCACGACCGGAAAGCCCAAGGGCATCGTGCACACGACCGGCGGCTATCTCGTCGCGACCTATGCGACGACGAAGTGGGTGTTCGACCTGCGCGACGACGACGTGTACTGGTGCACGGCCGACATCGGGTGGGTGACCGGGCACAGCTACCTCGTGTACGGGCCGCTCGCCAACGGCGCCACGGCGGTGATGTACGAGGGCGCGCCCGACTGGCCCGAGAAGGACCGCTTCTGGCGCATCATCGAGCGCTACGGCGTGACGATCCTCTACACGGCACCCACCGCCATCCGCGCGTTCATGCGCTGGGGGCCCCAGTGGCCGGCCGCGCGCGACCTGAGCAGCCTGCGGCTGCTCGGCTCGGTCGGCGAGCCGATCAACCCCGAGGCCTGGATGTGGTACCACGAGCACATCGGCCGGTCCCGGTGCCCCATCGTGGACACGTGGTGGCAGACCGAGACCGGCATGATCATGATCACGCCGCTCCCCGGCGTGACCAGCCTCAAGCCGGGCTCCGCCACGCGCCCGTTCCCGGGCATCGCCGCCGAGATCCTCAACCAGCGCGGCGAGCGCATCGAGGTGGGCGGCGGCCTGCTCGCGATCACGCGACCGTGGCCGTCGATGCTGCGGGGCATCTACGGCGACCCGGAGCGCTACCGCCAGCAGTACTGGAGCCGCTGGAACGACGGCATCTACTTCACGGGCGACGGCGCGAAGCGCGACGAGGACGGCTACTTCTGGGTGCTGGGCCGCGTCGACGACGTGCTGAACGTCGCGGGCCACCGCATCGGCACGATGGAGATCGAAAGCGCGCTGGTGGACCACCCGAAGGTGGCCGAGGCGGCGGTCGTCGGCAAGCCGCACGAGATCAAGGGGCAGGCCGTGGCCGCGTTCGTCACGCTCAAGGAGGGCGTGGCGCCGACGCCGGCGCTGGCCGACGAGCTGAAGGCGCACGTGGTGAAGAAAATCGGCGCGCTCGCCCGCCCCGACGACATCCTCTTCGCCGCCGACCTGCCGAAGACGCGCTCCGGGAAGATCATGCGCCGGCTGCTGCGCGACATCGCCGAGGGCAAGGCGCTCGGCGACATGACGACGCTGGCCGACCCGGCCGTGGTGGCGCGCCTCAAGAGCGACTACGAGGACCGGGGGTAGGGTCTCACGGAATGCCCACGGAATAGCCACGGAATGCCCACGGAAATCTCGACGGACAGACCCAGACACGGAGCGCGAGGGAGCGGAGCGGGGCGAGGGGGTTCCGGCGAGCGACCGAGCCGGGGTGTGGGGCAGAGCCCCACGTGAGTCAGAAGGGCAGGGAGCGCTGCACCTTGTAGTGCTCCACCGCCTTGCGGTCGATGTGGTAGTGGCGGCCGCGCCGCGTCGCGTGCAGCTCGCCCGTCCGGACGAGCCGCCGGACCTCCTGCGGCGCGCATCCGAGGAGATTCGCCGCGCCGAGCAGCGTCACCGAGGTCGGCTGCAGCGCCACCCGTTCCATCTGGTCCGGCCCGTTCAGCCGCGCGCGCAGCAGCGCGGCCTCGGCCTCGTTGAGCATGGCCTCCGTGTCGATCTCGGAGATCACGCGATCGACGCCCACCACCGCGGCGCTGATCGTCACCGGCACCCGCGCCTCCGTCTTGTGATCCCGCAGCAGCAGCCGCTCCTTCACCGTCCGGCGGAACCGGAGCGCCAGGGCCGCCGCGTCGTCGAGCGTCGTCTCCGGCAGCAGCGCGACGATCGAATCCTCCCCGTGCCGGCCCACCCAGTCGTCGTTCCGGAAGAAGCGCTGGGTCAGGATGCCCAGCCGCTCCAGCAGTCGGTCGCCCGCGCCGTAGCCGAGCTCCGCGTTGATGCCGGTCATGTGATCGACGTCGAAGAGGACGAGGGCGATCGGGTGGCCGCGCCGCTGCGCCCGGGCCACCTCCTTGCCGAGCGCGAGGTCGAACACGGGCCGCGCGACGAGCGTCGTCAGCGGATCCTCCACGACGCCGGCGGCCGGCGAGAGCATCTGCCGCTCGGCGAGCGCGATGTGCACGTCGAGCGAGGCGAAGCGAATCAGCTGCACGACGAGCGCCCAGGGCTCCGAGGTCGCCCCGAGGTGCTCGTCGAGCGCCAGCTCGTCGAGCACGACCCGCTCGGCGCGGTAGACGCACTCGAAGAGGGTCCGGATCGTCACGCGATCGCGGCAGACGTGCTGGATGTCGACGACGCGCCCGGAACGCGAATCGAGGCCGCCCGCCTCGACCGCCATCTGGAACAGCTCGAGAATGAGCGCCGCCGCCTGCGCCACGAACCCGGCGTCCGGGATCTCGCCCAGCACGTCGCCCAGCGCCGCGGCCAGATCGGCATCGAGCAGGTCCTCGCGGTCCCGCAGGAGAGACGCCAGACGGGCACGGATATCGGTGTCCGGGGGCGAATCGCTCATGGTCTCGATGCCGGCCGAGACGGGCCGGCGCGTGCCTGGGGAGCTGCGGCCGGTGGGGAGCCGGACCGGCTGACGCCGAACCAGCTTGCCCCGAACGGCAACGCTTGTCCATGCCCTTTTTTATGACGCGACCAGGGGACCTCCGGGCCGGGGCCGGGCGCCCGCGGCCCCGGCGGGCGAACCTATTCCACGACCCGGCCCCGACCGAAACGATACGAGGCAACCCCCGGACCGGCGGCCGGCCCCGTCGGCGGGCGCGCCGGCCCGGACGGACAGGGGCCGGCAAGTATTTGTCCCACAAGAACTTGTGAAAAAGTGTGAAAAGACGAACGTCCCAGTTGAATCGAGCCGGATTCGCTCGTAGGATGGACACTCGCCCGTTTGGCGCCGCGTCCCGAGAGGTGAGTCGGTGAGGAAGAAGATCGGCGAGTGCCTCATTCAAGCGGGACTGATCAGCGAGGACGACCTCCAGGCCGCGCTCATCGAGCACAAGCGTACCGGCGAACGCCTGGGCTCGGTTCTGGTGCGCCTGAATCTCGCGACCGAAAAGCAGATCACCAAGGCGCTCGCCTACCAGCTCGGGTTCCCCTACGTCAGCCTCACCGACGAGCCGCCCGACCCCGACGCCATCGTGCTCATCCCGAAGGACGTCGCGCTCAAGCGCGTGTGCGTCGCGGTCCGCCTCGAGAAGAACCTGTTGACCGTGGCGATGTCCGATCCGCTCCTGTTCAGCCTGGTGCAGGACCTCGAGTTCCAGACCGGCTACCGGATTCGGCAGGTCGTCTCGACGCGGTCCGACATCCTGGACGCCATCGAGACGGGATACCCGGACAAGGCGCTGACGCGGTATTCGAGCACCGTCTCGGGCGTGGGCCTGGCGGTGAAGGCGGGTCCGATTCCGCCGCCCAAGGGGCGCGGCGCCGAGGCGGGTGGCACGGGGCTGGCGCGGCGGCCGGACGAGGACGTCTTCGAGGCGCCGCCGCAGGCGGCGCCGGTCGAGGCGAGCGACGCCGCGCCGATCGTCGACCTGGTGGACCTGGTCATCAACAGCGCGGTGACGAGCCGGGCGAGCGACATTCACATCGAGCCGATGGAGAAGGGCGTGCTGGTGCGCCACCGGCTCGACGGTCTCCTCAAGGAGGTCATGGACCTGCCCAAGTGGGTCCAGGACGGCCTGGTGGCCCGCCTGAAGATCATGGCGGGCATGGACATCGCGGAGAAGCGGCTGCCGCAGGACGGCCGCCTGCGCGTGAAGACCGACGACGGGCGCGAGGTGGACTTCCGCGTGTCCACGCTGCGGACGCTCTTCGGCGAGAAGATCGTGCTGCGCGTGCTCGACCAGCGGAAGGGGCCGCCGCCGCTCGAGGAGCTCGGGTTCTCGTCCCCCGCGCTCGAGGAGCTGCGGTTCTTCCTGCGCCACCAGCACGGCATGATCCTCGTGGTGGGGCCGACCGGCAGCGGCAAGACCACCACGCTCTGCTCGGCGCTGACCTCGATCCGATCCGGGCGCACGAACATCATCACCATCGAGGATCCCATCGAGTACCAGATCCCGGGCATCAACCAGACGCAGATCAACGAGAAGGTGAAGCTGACCTTCGCGAGCGCGCTGCGCGCGATCCTGCGCCAGGACCCGGACGTGATCCTCGTGGGCGAGATCCGCGACCACGAGACCGCCAGAATCGCCATGCAGGCGTCGCAGACGGGCCACCTCGTGCTGTCGACCCTGCACACCGACGACGCGCCGTCGGCGGTGACGCGCCTGATGGACATGGGCATCGAGCCCTACGTGATCTCGTCGGCGCTCGTCGGCGTCGTCGCTCAGCGGCTCGTCCGGCGCCTCTGCCCGGATTGCCGGCGCCAGTACACGCCCGCGGCCGAGACGCTGCGCGGGCTGAACATCACCGAGGCCGACGCGGCGCAGTGGCCATTCTTCCGTGCGGTGGGGTGCGACCACTGCAACCACACCGGGTATCGCGGCCGGATCGCCATCTACGAGGTGATGCAGGTCAGCGAGAAGCTGCGGCGTCACGTGTCCCAGCGTGCCGGGGAGGACCACCTGCGCGAGAGCGCGTTCGCGGCCGGCATGGCCAGCCTCGGCGAGGACGGCCTGGCGAAGGTGAAAGCCGGCGTGACGACGGCCGAGGAGCTGCTGCGCGTCGTCACCGAGGTGCGCGAGATGCGCACCTTCTGCCCGGGTTGCGGCGGCGCCGTGGGACTCGACTACGTCGTCTGTCCGAGCTGCGGTCACCGCCTGAGCGGCGGCTGCACCAAGTGCGGGCGCGCCTTGCAGCCCGGCTGGAGCTACTGCCCGTTCTGCGCGAGCTCGACCGAGGCCAAGAAGTCCCGCCGGATGCGCGACACCCGCCGCCAGCTCGAGCTGCCGTCCCCGTCCAAGATCAGCGAGTTCAAGAAGCCCTGACGCCCCGGCCCCCGGACGTGGCGGCCGCGACGGGCTGGTTGCGGGGACGCGCGGCTTGGGGAAGAATGAGCGCTGACCGCCACGAGTACGGTGAAGAGCTACTACGATCTGCTCGGCGTCCGGCCGGAGGCGTCCGTCGAGGACATCAAGCGCGCCTTCAGGCACGAGATCTCCCGATACCACCCGGACAAGGTCCAGCACCTGGGGCAGGAATTCCAGGATCTGGCCGCGGATCGGGCGGCCGAGCTGACGCGCGCCTACCAGGTCCTGATGGACGAGACGTCGCGAGCCCAGTACGATCGTGACCTGTCCGCCGTGGTGGCGGCGCCACCCCCGGCCGCGGCCGCCCCGCCGGTGGTGTCCGGCCCCGCGCCGTCTCCGGCCCCGGAGCCGGCGCCGGGCGAGCCCGTCCAGCCGTCTGGCGCGCGCGCCGAGCGCGTGAGCGATCAGTTCGTGCGCCGCGCCGCCCTGTTGCGGTTCAGGCAGGCGCTGGAACGGTCGTTGGGCGAGGTGGAGTCGATCCCGCTGCCGGGGTTCGACGTCTCCGTGCTCCACCGGCCCAAGCGCAGCCTGTT
>JAHECP010000003.1:62832-90566 GCA_024641665.1 Acidobacteriota bacterium | reverse complement strand
GGAGCCGCCAAGGGCGGGCTCGAGGCCGCGAACGCCGCCGCCGAGGCGGCGCGCGTGATGGCCACCTACGCCGTGCTCACGGCGCCCTTCGCCGGCGTCGTGACCGAGAAGCTGGTCGAGCCCGGCAACATGGCGTCGCCCGGGGTGCCGCTCATGTCGGTCGAGGACACGCGCGGCTTCCGGCTGGAGACGCGCGTCGACGAGTCGCGCGCCGCGCTCGTGTCGGTCGGCGAGCCCGTGGACGTCGCGCTCGGCGCCACCGAGGAGCCGGCCGGCCCCGGCGACGACGCCGGGCGGCTGCCCGCGGTCACCGGCAAGGTCTCCGAGATCGCCCGCGCTCTCGACCCCGGTTCCCACGCCTTCCTGATCAAGATCGCGCTCCCCGACGAGGTCTCGGTCCGGTCCGGGATGTACGGCCGCGCGCGGTTCGCGGGCCCGGCGCGCCAGGCGCTCGCGGTCCCGGTGTCGAGCCTCGTGCGTCACGGTCAGCTCGTCAGCGTCTTCGTCGTCGGAGAGGACAACCGCGCGCGCATGCGGCTCGTGAACGTGGCGGCGGCCGACGGCGGCCGCGCCGAGGTGCTGGCCGGCCTCGACGCCGGCGAGACGATCGTCCTGAATCCGCCGCCGGCGCTCACCGACGGCGCGCCGGTGAACCGCCGCGCGGCCGTAGCGCCGGCCCCGGGGGCGGGCGCCGCCGAGGGAGGCCGTCGATGACGCGCACCTACGGCGCGGCCGGGCGCCTGGCCTCCGCCTTCATCGACTCGAAGCTCACGCCGCTCTTCATCATTGCGGCGCTCGCGCTCGGCATCGTGGCCGTCATCGCGCTGCCGCGCGAGGAGGAGCCGCAGATCATCGTCCCGATGGTGGACGTGATGGTGGGCATGCCCGGGGCCTCGCCCGAGGAGGTGGAGCAGCGCGTGACGCGGCCGATGGAGAAGCTGCTGTGGGAAGTGCCCGGCGTCGAGTACCTCTACTCCACGTCGAGCCCGGGCATGTCCATGGTGATCGTCCGCTTCTTCGTCGGCCAGAACGAAGAGCAGGCGCTCGTCCGCCTCAACCAGAAGCTGGCGTCGAACCTCGATCGCATCCCCGCCGGCGTGACGCCGCCGCTCGTCAAGGCGCGCTCGATCGACGACGTGCCCGTGATGGCGCTGACGCTCTGGGGCGCGCGCTATGACGACTTCCAGCTGCGCCAGATTGCCGCCCAGCTCGACGACGGCCTGAAGCAGGTGACCGACGTGTCGGAGGTCACCCTCCTCGGCGGTCGCGCGCGCCAGGTGACGGTCGACATCGATCCCAACCGGCTCGCGGCCTACGGGCTCGACCCGCTGATGGTGCGCGGCGCGCTGCTGATGTCGAACGCGCGCCTGCCGGCCGAGACGCTGGTAACCGGCAACCGCAGCGACCTGCTCGAGGCCGGCCGCTGGCTGACGACCGCCGCCGACGTGCGCAACGCCGTCGTGAGCACGCAGGGCGGCCGCCCCGTGCTCGTGCGCGACGTGGCCGCCGTGCGCGACGGCGACGCCGAGCCCACGAGCCTGGTCACCTTCATGGGGCGCGACGGCCGGGCCTACCCGGCGGTCACCATCGCCGTCGCGAAGCGCAAGGGCACGAACGCGATCGACCTCACGCGCCGCATCGAGGAGAAGATCGAGACGCTGCGTGGCACGGTGCTCCCCGCGGACCTCCACGTGACCGTCACGCGCGACTACGGCCAGACGGCCGCGCACAAGTCGAACGAGCTGCTGTTCCACATGCTGCTTGCGGTGCTCTCGGTCGTGGCCCTGATGTGGCTGACGCTCGGGCGTCGCGAGTCGCTGGTGGTGCTGGTGGCCATCCCGGTCACGCTCGCGCTTACCCTCTTCGTCTTCTACCTCTACGGCTACACGCTCAACCGCATCACGCTCTTCGCGCTCATCTTCTCGATCGGCATCCTCGTCGACGATGCGATCGTCGTCGTCGAGAACATCGTGCGGCACGCCCGGATGACGAACGGCGAGCGAAAGCCGTTCGCGGCGATTGCCGTGCGGGCGGTCGACGAGGTGGGGAACCCGACCATCCTGGCCACCCTGACCGTCGTGGCTTCGATCCTGCCGATGGCCTTCGTCGGCGGCCTGATGGGCCCCTACATGCGGCCCATCCCGGTGGGCGCCACCGCGGCGATGATGTTCTCGCTGCTCGTCGCCTTCATGGTGACGCCGTGGGCGTCGACGCGGCTGCTGGGCAAGGCCGCGAGCCACCACCACGAGCAGGAGGACCGGCTGATCCGGCTCTACCGCAAAGCGATGGGCCCGCTCATCGGCTCCGCCAAGGTCAGGTTCGCCTTCCTGGGCGGCGTCGTCGTGCTGCTCGTCGCCGCCGTCGCGCTCGTGCCGCTCGAGCTCGTGACGGTGAAGATGCTGCCGTTCGACAACAAGAGCGAGTTCCAGGTGGTCGTGGACATGCCCGAGGGGACGCCTCTCGAGGACACCGCGCGCGTGACGGCCGCGCTGGCGCGGGCCGCGCTCGCCGAGCCCGAGGTGACCAACGTGCAGACCTACGTCGGCACCTCGTCGCCCTACAACTTCAACGGGCTGGTGCGGCACTACTTCATGCGGCGCGGCACGCACCAGGCCGACATCCAGGTGAACCTGGTGGACAAGAGCGAGCGGGCGGCGCAGAGCCACGAGGTGGCGAAGCGCGTGCGCGCGGCGCTCGCGCCGATCGCGAAGGCGGCCGGCGCGCGCATCCAGGTGGCCGAGGTGCCGCCGGGCCCGCCCGTCCTGCAGACGCTCGTGGCCGAGGTGTACGGCCCCGACGGCGACCGGCGCGTGGCGCTCGCCAAGGACGTCCGGGACATCTTCGAGAAGACGCCGGGCGTCGTGGACGTCGACTGGTACGTGGAGGACCCGCAGCCGAAGCTGACGCTCCGGGTGGACGAGGAGAAGGCGGCGGCGGCGGGCCTGTCGGCCGCGGCGGTCGCAAGCGTTGTGCGCATGGCCGGCGCCGGCGAGCCCGCCGGCCTCGTGCACGACCCCGAAGCGCACGAGGACGTGCCGATCGTGCTGCGCCTGCCGCGCGACGACCGCGGCTCGCTCGACGCCGTGGAGTCGATCCGGCTGGCCGGCGCGCGGTCCGTGGCGGTCGGCGAGATCACCAGCGTGGCCCGCTCCACCGAGCACCGCAGCATCTACCACAAGAACCTGCAGCCGGTGACCTACGTGATCGGCGACGTGGCCGGCGCGGCCGAGAGCCCCGTCTACGCCATCCTGCAGATGAACCGGGCGCTCGACCGGATCCGGCTGCCCGAGGGGTACCGTTTCGACGTGCACACGGCGTCGCAGCCGTTCGACAGCGAGCGCTACGCGATGAAATGGGACGGCGAGTGGCACATCACCTACGAGGTGTTCCGCGACCTGGGGCTGGCGTTCGGCGCGGTGCTGATCCTCATCTACATCCTGGTGGTGGGCTGGTTCCAGTCGTTCAAGACGCCGCTCACGATCATGGCGGCGATCCCGTTCTCGCTCGTGGGCATCCTGCCCGCGCACGCCCTGATGGGGGCGTTCTTCACGGCCACGTCGATGATCGGCTTCATCGCCGGCGCGGGCATCGTCGTGCGCAACTCGATCATCCTCGTGGACTTCATCGAGCTCCGGCTGCGCGACGGCATGCCGCTCGCGCAGGCGGTCGTGAACGCCGGCGCCGTGCGGTTCCGGCCGATGGCGCTCACCGCCGCCGCCGTCATCGTGGCCGCCGCCGTCATCCTGTTCGACCCGATCTTCCAGGGCCTGGCCATCTCGCTGATGGCCGGCGAAGTGGCATCGCTGCTGCTCTCGTTCGTCACCGTGCCGGTGCTCTACTACGTCGGCAACCGGAAGACCCAGGCCGTCGTCGCGGAGGCCTGAGCCCGCTGCCGCAGCCCGTCATGCGGCTCGAAGCGAGAGTTTCGTACCCGTTGTGCGAGCCGCATGACGGGCCAGGCCGCGCACGGCGCGGCCCGCGCGAACGGAGCGGGGATCGTGGGGTCCCCGCGAGTGAGCGCGTAGGGGGGCCCGCGGGGGCGACGCCCCCCAGATCTGATGAGGACAACGCCATGTGGACTTTTCCTCCGAAGCGGATTCTGGTGGCCGTCGATTTCGGCGACGCGTCGAGCCACGCCGTGCGCGTCGCCGGTGCGCTCGCCGCGCGCTTCGACGCCCGGCTGAGCGGGCTGCACGCCGAGTCGCTCGAGGTGCCACCCTACTTCACCCACGGCCAGATCGAGGCGCTCGAGCACCAGCAGATCGAGGCGCGCGCGCGGGCCGCGCGCTACCTGGAGAAGCACGCGTCGCACCTGACGCCCATCCCGGTCGAGCCGCTCATCACCGACGGCCCGGCCGGCGAAGCTGTGCTCGACGCCGCCGAACGCCACGATCTGCTGGTGATCGGCACCCACGGCCGGCGGGGCCCCAGCCGCTGGTGGCTCGGCTCGGTGGCTGAGCGCGTCGTGCGCAGCACGACGGTGCCGGTCGTCGTGGTCCGCGCGAGCGACGAGCCGCACCAGCCCGCCGCGCACTTCCGCCGGATCCTCCTGGTGGCCGACGGCGACCAGATCGACCCCGGCACCGAGCGGTACGCGACCGCCCTCGCCCGGAGCTTCGAGGGCCAGCCCGTCGAGCGCCTCACGCACTGCACCCAGGAGTCGGCGATGCGCCGTGAGGCCTCGCTGCTCGTGACGAGCGTGCCGGCGCACCCCGGCGGCCGGCTCTCGGAGATCGCCGAACGCCTCGTCCGCACGTGCAGCGTGCCAATGCTGTTCGTGCCCGAACGCGGCCAGGTCTGATCAAGTGACCTCGCCTCGTCAGCGGTCAGGCAGCGTGACAGCCTGGCTGAAAAGAGAAACGTCCTCAGAAGAGGTGTCATGACGATCGAACGTGCGCTCCGCCTGATCGCGGGCTTCTTCGTGGCCACCAGCGTGCTCCTCGGGATGTACGTGCACCCGTACTTCTTCTGGTTCACCGCCTTCGTCGGGCTCAACCTGTTCCAGTCGGCGCTGACCAACTGGTGCCCGATGATGGCGGTGCTCAGAGCGCTGGGGCTCCGGTCGGCGTAGGGCGGGCTCACGCCGGTGGCACAGGTCTGAGACCTGTGCCACCCGACGTCTCACATCGGCTCGTCGGCGCTCGGCCCGTAGATCTGCGGCACGGTCGATCCCATCGGCCGCAGGTAGGTCGACAGCTGGCCGCGGTGATGGATCGCGTCGAGGAGGAAGCCCCACGCCATCTCGAACGCGGGTTCCTTCATCACTTCCTGTCCCCCCCACAGGAACGGCACCGCCTGCTCCCAGCGCGCCGGCGCGAGCGCCTGCAGCTTCGCGGTCATCTCGGCGTGACGACGATCGTAGACGCCCAGGACCTCGGCCATCGTGGCCGGCGCGGGCGTCTCGGCCCACTCAATCGTCCCTTTGACGAGCCCCTCGCCAAGCGCGATTTCCTCCTGCACGAGGAGCCACGCAATCTCGCGCGCGGTGCGCGATTTCGGATCCGGCCGGTAGTCGGAGCCCTCGGGAATGCGCGAGAGCACCTTGCGGGTGGCGGGCGCTTCCTTCTCCCAGATCTTCAGGAAGAACGCTTTCTGGTCCATGAGACCTCCTTGATGGTTCGCAGGGTGTCTCATGATAGGCGAACAAATATCGAAAGTCAACTGCGTGCCGGTACTCGCGTGGTCCGGATAGCGGCCGCTCGCCTGAGCGAGGGCTCCCCGTGAGGTCTCGGGGCCCGCGTGAGCCGACAGGGGAATCGCGGTCCCGATCTATACTGGCCACCCGGACCGTTCCCGCTCGTGCGGTCGCACCCATGGCCCAGCGCATCCCGATTCAGCTCCACGTCGGCCACGCCCTGCAGTGGCTGGGCACGCTCTACCGCAACCCCGCCGACGCGCTCAAGGAGCACGTCAGCAACGCGATCGACGAGCACCTGAAGGCGCGCCTCGCCGGCACCGCGCTCGCGCGCTGCCGCGTCGTCTTCACGCTCGATCGCCGCTCGGTGACCGTCGACTACCCGTACGCCATGACCCGGCGCGAGTTTGAGACCGCGTTGCTGCGGGTCGCCGATTCGGTGAAGCGCACCGGCGCCGCGCCGGCCGTGGGCCGGCTCGGCATCGGCATCTTCAGCTTCCAGCAGATCGGGCGGAAATGCACCTTCTACAGCCGCAAGACCGCCGCCTCGGAGACGCTCGAAGTCGTGCTGAAGGAAGGCCGCGACGAGGCCCAAGTCGAGACTGCCCGGGCGAAGGACCGCCTCGACGCGCCCGGCCTGCGCGTGGTCATCTCGGACCTCAAGTTCGATCCCACGCGACCGCGGGGGCCGCTCGCGCCCGACATCCTGCGGCGGTTCCTGGCCGAGAAGTTCGACGCGTACCTGCGTGAAGGCTGGCTGGAGATCGTCATCGTCTGCGGCGTGGGCGAGTTCCTCGTCCAGCCGCAACGGGTCGCGCTGCCGCGGCTCTTCGGCAAGCTGCGGACGCTGCCGCTCGCCGCCGATCCGTCGAAGGTGATCCGCCTGGACCTCTATTTCGATCCGTCCGGCAAGGGCCGCGTCGCGGTCAGGCACCAGGGCGTGGTCGTCGTCGAGCATCTGGGCGGGCTTGCCGCCTACGGCATCGAGGAGACCGCCTGGGGTCAAGGGCACGTGCGCGGGCACCTGGACGCCGACTTCCTCACGCCGCTGCCGGCGCGCACCTCGTTCGACGAGAACGCCGACTGGGTGGCGTTTCTCGACGTGCTCGACCGCTACGCTCCGACGCTCGGCGCGCAGGTCGACACGCACCTGACCGCGCATCGCGAGAAGCAGCTCTCCGACCTCGAGCGCCGGGCCCTGCGGATTGCGCGCGACATCCTCGATCTCGAGGAGTTCCGCGACCTCGCCCTGCCGGGTGGTCTCGCGAAGCGGGGGCGCCCGACGCCGGCGGACAAGCCGCCGGACGGCTCGGCGCCGGGGCGCCCGAAGACTCGCACGACCCCAAAGGACCCCGGCCGCACGCCGTCCCCGCGCGGCCGCCGCATCGGCTATCGCGAAGTGCCGTTCGAGGACGGATCGCGCGCCCACAGCCGGTTCGTCGCCGGAGTGGTGGAGGCCAACACGCTACACCCCGATTACCAGCGCGCGGCGCGCGCGACCGAGTCGCGCGTGGCCTACGCCGCGCTGCTCATCGGGAAGGAGACGATTGCGTTCAACGACCGGACCGGGCTGGCGGGCGACTTCCTCGAGAAGCTGCTCGATTTCCACTTCCGGCTGCTGGCCGAGCGGCCGTGGCGCGGGCGGAAGCCGAAGGAGGCGACGGACGAGGCGGAGCAGATCGCGCTGCCGGAGGAGTGACGGGACAAGGCACGCGATCCAGGCCGCGAACGGGACAGTCGCCGCTCACCTCTCGCCCTTTCAGCGACGTTCACGGCTTCTCGTAGACCCAGACGACGCCGGTGCGCATGAGGCGACCGAACGCGCTCTCGCCGGCGATCAGGCGGCCCCATTCGGATTTCGTGTACACGAGCAGGTCCACTGGAACGGGAAGGCGTTCGGTCCGCCAGCTCGCGCTTCGCTCGGTGAACGCCGGCACCTCTGGCCCGTCGTCGATGACCGCGACGAGATCCAGATCGCTTCCGGGGCCCCACGTGTTGGAGGCATAGGACCCGAAGAAGCCGACGCGGTGCACGCCGCGCCTGGCGCGCAATTCGTCGGCCAGCCACGCGCCGAGGGCGGCCTCAACGGCCTGCCGGTCGGGCCACTTGAGCACGGGCGAATTCAAGGATCTCACGGGCATGGCTGATGGCCGTGTCGCTCTGGAGCGGGCCGTAGTGTTCGAACGGGGCGCCGTCGGGATGGCCGTTGGGGTACCGCGCGGGCACGTAGTAGTTGTCGAGCACGCGGGCCTTCTCCACCAACAGCGCGGGCGCTTCGCCGGGGACGGCGGCCAGCAGGTGAGCCACGACGTGTCCCCACGCCTCCTGCCCTTCGGCCAGGTGCACCGCCTTGACGGCCTTCTCGGCGGCCTGGTGGGCCGCGAAGCACGCCCACTCGTGCCGGCCCTCGCGTCGGGAGGACTCGGCCTGCTCGAGGTCGCGTTCGGCCTGACGGAGCCAGTCGAGCGCCCGGTTCGGCATAGGGACAGTGTAGCGGAAGTGAGCCGGTCTGAGGCATTCGAGGCGTGACCTGCCTCGTCCGGCGGGCGCGGCCCGCTGCTCATCGGCCACGAGAGGATTACGCGGCGGCGAGGTCCAGCCCCGTCGACGCGAGTGTCACAGCACCGCTCGTGCCGGAGTGAAGTTGCGGTACTTGCCCTCCGTGATCCGCTGACTGCGGAACACCGCAACGATGCCCCGAGCCCGCACCGCTGGATCGAGGATCTCGGTCTGCAACTCATCCAGGGCCAGAAGGCTCCTGCAGACGTCAAGCCCGATTGCGGCTTCCCAGATCGGCCACGTCCAGAAGGTCCCACGTCTCCCTGAACCGCTGAAGCCGGTGGTCTGAAGCGTGGTCCGAACAGGTGCAGTCGGAAACAGAGGAAGCCCTTCGATCGCCAGTCGGTTCGCGCCGAGCACCGTGCCCGCGCTCCTCCGCGATGGATCTCCGCTCGGGTTGCGCCATTGAAGCGCGTGACGGGTGTCATCCATCGGGTCCCACCGCATGGTGCTCTTCTCGACGGGATCGTCGTGTCGCCATTCGCTGAAGATGGCCTTCTCCAGGTGCTCCCGCTTCGTGCCGGCCACAATATGCCTCATGACTCCCAGGAAATCCTGATGGCCGGCGCCACTCATGGTCCGAAAGGCCGTGTCCCCTATTACGAGCGCCTTCTTGCTGTCGCGCGTCGCGATTGCATCAGAGCCAAGGGCAGCGGCACAGTCCGCCCAGACTCGATCCTCTCTCGTTGTGGCGCCCACGGCATCCAGCGCGTACGCGCGGAAGTCGGCCGGCCGAACGCCAAGGTTGTCCCAGCGCGCAAGTGCCGGATGCTCCCGCATCATGTCGAGGCGATCGGAAAGGCGGTCGAGAACCGACTCCGGATCGAGTTCTTCGGCGCCGCCGACCACCGGCCGCCAGGCCCCGGCTGACTCACGCCATCCCATCGTCACTCCAGCCTCGGGCATCTGAAGAGCGAGAGTGCGGAACGTCCCCACGGCGGCTAAGAACGCCAGCGGGTTACTGCCGTCAAGGCCGGACAACTCGAGTCCGATGCTCGTGTTCGTAGGAGGTCTCACGCCACACTCCCGGTACCGCTCGCCTCGGCTCTCGCCAGGGCCTTCCCATGGCGGTCGCTTGCTTCCCAGTCGGCGAGTCGCAGGACCGCCTCGATGTAAGCCAACCCCCACCACCCGTACTCGCGTGTCAGTCGCCAAAACCGTTCGGCGATGCCCGAGTCAAGGTGATGCGCCGGAACCATGCGTGTGCGGTCGCTGCCGGACAGGCTGCCTGCAAGGCCGAGCTCCGCGAGGTTCACGTCGGGCGGATCCTCGTCCGATACCAGTGGCGCGAACGGGCGAGCATGCCCGTGGTGGCTCGCGATCAGATGAAGCAGGAGG
This sequence comes from Acidobacteriota bacterium, assembly GCA_024641665.1. GTDB lineage: Bacteria > Acidobacteriota > Vicinamibacteria > Vicinamibacterales > JAHECP01 > JAHECP01. Next base: position 81,034 of record JAHECP010000003.1, on the reverse strand, counting down.
TCGAGATCTGCTCTACCGATGAGATCGGGAATTGACTCCACGATCTGCGCGGACAGCCCTTCGTGCCGGAAGCCATCGGGCAGCCGGGCCAGGCGACGCGCGCGTCGGCGCGCCGCGAGAGAACGAGGCACCCGATCGGACTTCGCCAGATACTCGGCCTGGCCGTACGCTTCGATCTCGTCGCCCTTGTTCAGCATGATCTGGAACCGCCAGTCCGCCTTGCCCAGGTCGTGCAGTTCCGCGGCACGCACGATGGTCGCTGCAATGTTCTGCGGCAGGCAGTGGCGAGCGAAGCCTCGCGCCACGGCGGCGACTGCTTGGAGATGCTCGCGAAGCGACACGGGCCCCGTGGAAGCCGCTGTCAGGTCGTCGTCATCAGCAAACACCTCTTCCTCGGCGTGCTCGTTGGCTGCGATCGGGTCACGCGATGTCACGACATAGCCGCCGCACGGATGGATCATCACGTCGCGCTTCACCCGCAACTCTTGCGCTGCTTGGGGTATCCACGGCGGCAGTGCCGGCACGATGGCGCCGTCTTCAATCGCGGCCGGCTCGGTTGCAGCCGCAAGTGCAGCCAGCAGGGCCGGAAGGTCGCCCTCGTCCTCGTCACGGTCCTCCTCCGCCGCCCACTGAAGGAGCGCGGCAACAGCCGGATGCCGGGCCCATGGGGCGAGCACCGCGCGGTGAACGCGGAGCATCGGGCGGTGTCGGGTCTCGCGGAAGGCACGATCTCCAATGTCGAGAACCGGCCGCGGCCCGCCCGAATCCTGCGGTACGTCTCCGACGACCCCAACCAACTCGTCATTGGCGGGAAGTACGACAAGCTCGTAGGGTCGTACCTCATTCGGATCTTTCGTGACGACACTTCGATTCGGGCCCTCCTTTCGGCCGCGCCAGAGCAACGCTCTCCGCGGTCGGCCGCCGGTGGCGTCATCCTGCTCGATCGTCGCGCCCTCAACGTCACCGCCACCGTCAACTTCGCTCCGTCCGGCCAGCCAGCCGCGCGCAACACGGAGTGGAACCGAGAACGCTTCGGCCGAGCTTGGCGGGCACAGGCTGACGATCTCCTTCCAGCCGTCGTCTTCGCCTTCCGGATCGAGATCCGCGCGCAGGACGACGTGCACTTCGGGCTCGCCTCGCACGGGCCCGTGGAGGAAGAGCGCGACATCCGGGTCCGGCCTGGGGGGAGGGGCCGTCTGCACCCAGCAGTCCACATGCGCGGGCAACATCACCGGGGCGTCCAGAGCGGGTGCGAAGAGGGGCACCAGGACCTCCCGCCGCTCGGCGTCCTCGGTTGGCAGAAGACCGTCCATGGCGTTGATGCCAAAATCGAACGCCCGAAAGCCGGCGTCGGCTCCGGCGTTACCAGCGTGCGCGTTCAGCCAGTTCCACGTTCGCGCCAGGGCGTACCCGTAGATCGGATCGCGTATCGGATCGTCGGACTTCGCGTCCCTCTCCAGTTTCTCGATCTGCTCGTCGGTCCTGATCCGGCCCGCGCGGATGAGGACGCAGGCCTTCGGTGTTCTCACAGTGCCGAACCGATCCAGCCGGCCGAACCGCTGGCGCAACGCGTCCAGGCTTGCGCACTCGGTGACGAGCGCATCGAAGCTGAAGTCCGCGCCGACCTCCAGGCATTGGGTGGTGACGACGACAACCGGCCGCGCCAGGCTGGACTGTTCTTCGGCTGCCTTAAGCGTACTCCCCCAGCGCTTGAGGAGATCCTCTCGATCCACCGGCCGCATGCGGCCGGTCATGAGCACGACGTCGGCGTCGAGGCCGTCCATGTCGAGATTCCGCTCCGCTTGAAGCTGGTCGTGAATCGCCCGGGCGGTTGCCACCCGGTTCACCATGACGGCAATCCTCTGCGATCCAGACGCCGCAAGACGGATCGCTCGATCCGCGGCGTCGAGCACCAGTTCGTCGTCGGACCGCGGCGTTGCTCGCACGCCAGCTTCGTTCTTTCTTGGACGCTTCGGCGGGCGGGCCACAGCCAATTCAGCCGGCTTGCTGCCTCGACGCCGGTTGAGCGTCGGATGGTCGAGGGCCGCAGGCCGCTCGACCGCGCTGGGAAAGACGTGAGCCGCCCCGACCGGTGGCGTCGCGGACATCACGACGACCCGAAGCGGGCCTGGAACCGGTCGCTGGGCCCAGTCCGAGGCGCGATACCGCTCCACGGCCTTGACCGTCTGGAAGAACGGCACGGCGCAGTGAGCCTCGTCCAGGATGATGAGGCTATCGTTCGCGACGAGGGCCGCGTGAATGGGCGCGGTCAGCGGACCGGGCCCGTAGGCGCGAAACAGCAGCCGCGAACCAACCTGATCGACGGTGCCCGTGACGATCGTGGGCTGTGCGGGAGAGCGGACCCACCCGTCGTCCCGAGCGATCCCGCCACGAATCCGGGCGGCCGCCAGCGGTTGGTCGTCATCGTGCAGACTCCGCAGGCGATCCGCCACATCCCGCAGTACGCCCTCTGTCGCCTCACGAAGCCGCTCAGCCAGACGGGCCGCGCGGTCGTATGCCGAATCCACGACGATCCGGCGATCGACAACGAAGAAGACGCGGCGAGGCGTCGTGCGCGCGGCCAGAACACGGTCTGCCTGGCTGGCAAGTGCGAAGACCGCGATGTCCAGACACGCGGTCTTGCCGCTCGCCGTCGGCAGATCGAGGCTCTCCGGCCATCCGTCCTCGAGGACTCGTCGTGCCAGCATCCGCTGCCACGGAAAGGGCTCGTGCTTGTACAGGGCAGCGTAGAAGTCGTCGAACCTCTCGTGGCCCAGGGTCATAGCTCGCCTCCAGCGCTCGCGCACAGGGGACGACAGAGCCCGTAGCCTCGATAGCGCCCGGCGCCCAGTAGAACAGGACCCAAGACAGGCTGCGCGAACTCGAGGATGACGTGAACGTGCCGGCGTTCACCACCGTCTTTCCGCAGGAACCGGGGGAACTGACGGGCCGACGGAGCCCCAAGGTGCGCCGAGACTGGAGTGATCCGGACACCCGACGGCTCCGGCAAGCCGATCCGCCCGCAGGCGCGGCAGACCATCGCCGCCACCGCCTCCAAGTACAACGCGCGATCCTCCTCCTTCGGATGTTCGTCGAACACGACCGGGGTGACAGATCCCCACACACGCGCTCCCGCTGGCGAAGCCGTCCAGGTATCCGCCAGGAGGTTCTGCGGTGGGTTCTCCCGCAGTTCCGGCACGAGTCGCCAGGCGCCCAGCGGCCCGAGCGTCAGTTTCTCGACGCGCGACAGCGCGGTCAGGACAAACCGTCGTTCCTTCCGGTGCTCGGGCCAGTGTTCTTCGCGCGGCAGGGCCACCGCGAGTCCCATCAGGTGACCGCCGGAGCGCGGATGCCCAAGAGAGGCCAACGGCAGGTAGGCGGCGTGCGGGCGCTCGCTGGGATCGCCGTGCGGTTGGTGTCCAGCCACAACCTCGGGAATCGGGCTCACGCCGAGATCGCGGTCCGCCACCTGCTGGATGGCCTTCCGCAATACGTCCGTCAGCCGGAGAGTCGTGACCAGATCGAGCTTCTCATCGCGCGCGGACTCGGCCTCGAGCCGAAGCACGACCAGTGCGGGATCGAAGACCGTGCGCGGTGTCGGCGACGCCACGGAGAGACCCACTCGACGGTACCCCTGCCAGAGGCCGAGCACCGGTCGCCGGCTCGTCGGCGGGACGAGCGACTTCTTCCAGTCTTGGCCGAATGCCTGCTTGAACTCCGCCTTGGCTTGACGCTGCGCGGGTCCGCGTTGGCTGCCGATCGCCTCACTCAGTCGCGCGAATGTGTCCACCGCCTCGCCGTTGTACTGCCGTCGCAGGTACGCGAGCGTGCCGGGACCCACCACGCGCACGCTGACCTCGGCCGCCGCCGCCGTGGGCTCGAGCGTGGGTTGCAGGTCGTCCGAGACGCCTGCGCACCACATCTGGACGAACGATGACGAGTGACCAATCCGGATCACCTTGGCGCACAGTTGCTCGAGCGCGTGCCTGTGCGACGTGTCCGGTATCTCGGCGCGCCAGACCAGATACACGGTATCGTCGCGCGGCCGCACGCGCGGGAACGTGCGACCCGCGCGATCGCGCGTGAGTTCAGGGGCCGACTGGAGCGGCGCCTTTGACGGTCCCGCCGTGTCGTTCACCGGGACGAAGTGAGTGACCGCCCGTCGAACATCGGCATCGAACACGCGCAACCGTGGACGTTCGAGCGACTCCAGCCACTCGAGCGCCGCGCGTTCCGCGGCGTCCTCGCCCGTCTCGAAGTGGGCGGCAGCCAGCGCCATGAAGATGCGTCCCGGATGGGGCGGCCACTCGGCGGCTTCGCGGCTGGCTGAATCCGTGGCGACCGCGTACCCCGTCAAGTAACGGACCCCGAGGGCGAAGCCAGCCATCACTCGGTTGGTGCCTCCTCACCGCCTTCCTTGACCGCCAGTTCCTGGCTCTTGCGGACGAGCTCAACAAGGGGCTCGGAGGGGATCAGCGTGAGAGGCTCAGTTCGCCAGGAGCACCCGACTCCTTCGGCCTCTTGAACCGCGGTCTTCAACAGCGCCACGGCGGACGTACGATCCAGCGTGTAACGCCTCGGCTGTCCACCCGGCTTGTCGAGCAGCTCCCACTCGGCCGGTCCGTCCGGCCAGAGCAGGCAACGGGACCGAAGGTCGAGTCCGCTCTCCATGGCCAGGGTCGCCGCGCACAGTGCCAACGCAGCCAGGGTCGTGCGGGCCGCACGATCGCGCTCGACCTCCGCGTTGCCGCCGTCCAGTGGGAACTGCAGGCGCCTCAGCGCGGGAAGGGAGAGCACGACGACTTGCTCGGCGTGGCTGATCGTGACGCCACCAGGAGCAATCTGACCTTCGCGGGCACTCGGCCACTGGGACTTGAACTTACTGGTCTGTTCCATCGCATCGCTTCCGGACTGGATCCTCCAGAAGGCGTCCACGTCCGGACGCTTCATCACGTCAATGCCCTCGGCGCCCTTTCCGTACTTGGCGAACGACGGCGTGACGTTCCCGTGGTTGACCTGGGAGGGTTTGCCGTCCTTGATCTTCACCGGCTTTCCTGCGTCCCTGGCTGCGCTCTTCTCGTCGAGCGTCCAGCCGATAGGTCCACCCTCCGCGCGATAGACGGGCCCGGCCCCGAGGCGGATTCCAAGGGGGTCAATTCGACTGGTGGTTTTCGTGCCGAAACTTGCCCCGATCCCGACGACTTCAGACACCAGGGCTCGCTGGAACTTCGCGCCAAGCCCGCCACGGGGTCCTGTGGAGTCCCACATCCCGAACACCAAGGCCGTCGGACAGAGCTCGTAGAGCGGAGTGGCATGACGGAGGCCGACCTTCGCCAGTCGCCGCCCCTGGCTCGAATCAGGGAACCGGGTCCCGTCGAGCAGACTGTCGCGCAAGATGGCGTCGGCGATACGGTGCGGTGCTTCGAGACTGGTGACCCGGCCCACCGGCTGAAGCAGCCTCTCATCCGGGAATCGGACCTCAACGACCGGTATCGCGATCACTCCAGCATCGACGGCGTCCTGAAGTGCCTCCTCCATCCGGTTGGCCTGCGATTGCACCGAGTCCAGCAGCACGCAGGGCACAACATGCTCGGCGCCGTCATCGTAACGGACCCGGCGCTCTTCCACCGCATAGACGGCGCCGGCGTAGGTGGGGGGAAACACCTTGTCGCCCGGTCCGCCGGCCGGCTGAAGGCAGCGCCGGCATCGGAAGGCAGCGGCCGTCCCTTCGACGGCAGTTCGGAGGTCCTTCGCGGTCATTGTCTCAGCCATCGCGTTTCCTCACGTGCGCTCGAAGCGCCTGGGCTCCAAGAGAACGACGGGCCGCACCATCACCCAAACGTGGCTCGGAACAGCAGCGGCACGATGCGATTCGCATCGTGCCTCGCAATGGGGCCGCGGCACCGGAGCCGCGGAACGAGCGGACAACTGCAGATGGCAAACGTCCCAGCGCCAAACGGACCAAACACAGCACTTCAATGGAGCCGCAGCGCGCCCGAGTCACTGATCATAGCCGTCTATGGTCGAATAAGCAAGTTCGTTGTCTTTGGTCCGTTCCAGTGCTAAACTCACTCAGAGCATGGCTGCTCATTCCCCGGTATAATCCAATGCATGGCTGTGAAATCCGCGCGAATAAAAGCGCCCGATCCCAGTCGCTCGCGGAACACGAGGCGATCTCCAAATGCCACCGGCCGCGCCTTGGTGAAGCTCCTCCGCGTTCGCGCACCCCACCGCGACCCTGCCTTCGCCGACGACATCGAGAGCGGGGTGCGCACCATCAACACTCCTGTCGAACCCGGTGACCCGTGGACATCCTCATCGACTCGAGTGTCATCATCGCGTCGGAACGCGGGCAGCTCGATCTAGACGCCATCGTTCGTCGTCACGCGACCGACTTCCTCGCATTGTCGGCGGTCGGAGTAGCCGAGCTTCATTACGGCGTGCGCAAGCGCCCTCATCGATACCACGCCAGTGCACTGGCCTTCGTCACGCAACTCCTCTCACAGTTTCCGATCATCCCGTTCGACGGCGCCGCAGCCGATGTTCACGCTTCCCTCCGCCTCTCGCTGGAGGAAGCTGGAACCCCCCTGGGTCACAACGACCTGCAGATTGCCTCCATCGCGCTCGCCAACGATATGGCGGTTGCCGCGCGCGACCGCGATTTCGGACGCCTCAAACAGCTCACGGTTCTTCGCTGGTAGCACCTAGCGCCGTCGTCTTTCTCCGGCTGCTTCTCCTGGGTTCTGGCGCCGGCGAGCCAGATCTCGCGACATTTCGGCCATCTCCTCCTGCGCCTGCAGAATCTGGTCAACCGACATCGAGACCCAGCGCTCCATGTGCGCGCGTCGGTTTCCCTCCCAGGTCGTGACGCCCCAGTCAATGCCGCCGCGCGCGCATCGGTCCATCATCGGAGTTGACTCCGGAACGCTTCCGAGGCGCGGGCACAAGGCGGCGCACGACACCGCGCAGGGCGGGACCATCATCGGCGCAGGGTGTGACAGATGAGGTCACACCCCGATTGGGCTGGCCACCGGCCAGCAGGGCTCCGCGGCCCCCCTCCGGTTCGGGGTGACGGCCGGCCTGGGGAAGGCCGCCCGCCGGCGGAAGAATGGGCGTAGCTTGGCGCAAGCCGGCTCAGCCGTCAAGCATTCGAAGTCAATCAGCACCTCCGGGGTGGCCCGGCCGGCCTGGGCACGAGCCAGGTTGCTCCGCGCGCGTCTGAGCCAGCCCGCCGGCCGGGTCGGATCGGCGTGTTCAGGCGGCATACACCTCCCGGCCCTCGCGCAGCGCCGGGCCCACGATGGACCCGACACGGGTGGTTGCCGCGTCGACGTCCTCAGGTGTTACGACGATGAGGTCGACAGGGAGAGGGATCCCGAAGAGGTGTCGATCGATCTCCTGCGCCAGGCGCCGTCGATGCTGGACACCCCGCTTGACGACGAGCAGATCAATGTCGCTGTCCGGTCCGAACTCGCCTCGGGCCGCCGACCCCAAGAGGATGACCCGGTCGGGGGCAGCCACCGCGACGATGCGCCGGAGGACTTCGTCCAGCAGGGCCTGGGTGCGTCAGTCGAGCATGGCGACCAGTCGGGCTCCTGACAGAGGATACCGCGCTCCCGCGCGTGGGCCAAGGTCCCGCCCGCGTCGCGCGTCGCCGCGGTCGCGACGCGGCCCTATAATGCTCCCATGGACACAGTCGATCTGCCGGGACGCGACCTGATCGAGGCCGGGATCGACGACCTCGCGCGCCGTGTCGAGTCGGTGCCGGCGCTGCTCGTGTCCATCGGCGCGCCCCGGCTGCGCCGCCTCGGGTTCGCGATCGACCGCCCGATCGCCTCGCCCGAGCGCCGGCTATACGAGCGCCTGCACGCCGAGAACCCCGACGCCGCACACTCGCGCTTCAACGCGCTGGTGCGACGCCTGGTCAGTTTCGAGCGGGCCGCCGCATGCGTGAAATAGCGGATCCAGCCATCGATCCCGCGTCGTTTCGGCGCGCCGTGGAGGATGCTCTCTCGTGAGCGCGCGGGAAGGGACCCATAAGTCAGCAACGAAAGCGCCGGCACCGCGAACGGTCGCCCCTTGACATGTGCGCGTGGTGCCTGCGCTGGATCGCTCCGGACGCGCCGCACATCACGGTCCCGCTCGTCTGTGACTCCCTGCTGCCGGACCAGGTGTTCGAGGAACTCGAGATCGATGGCCGCCCGGTGCTCGCCATCGTCCCGGGCCCCGCATCCCCTTGGGCCCGCGGCGTCGCCAACGTTGTCGTGGTCACGTGCGGCGACGAGTGCGCGCGGGCCCTCGAGCAGGGCCTTCGGGACGATGCCGCGCGGGCGCGGGGCGAGACGTCGCCCCGGCGGGAAGCGACGGAGCGGGAGCGCTGCGAGGCCGAACGGCTGCTGCGGCATGTGTGCGCCTGGTGCTGGAAGCCGATCAGACGGAACGCGCCGGTCATCGGCGTCTACGCCAGGCTCGCGGGTGACCGCGATCGCTCGGCGCTCGGCGGGCGGATGATCTCCCTCGAGATTGGCGGCCGGCTCGTCGCGAGTCTGCTGCCCGAGGAGAACTCGCCGGCCGTCCTCCAGGGATGCGACATCGGATTCCTGGTGTGCGGCGACCGGTGCGGCCGGGCCCTCACGGCAGCCGTCGCGCTGGACCAGTCGTTGACGATCGTCCACTGACGCCTGCCGGCTCCACCGTCTGGGCCTCGCGGGCCACTCCATGAAGCTGTTCGACCGGCGCCCGACTTCGCCGAGCGCCGAGTCCGACGCGCAATCACGCCGCAGGCGGCAGTCCAGCCGATCCCGTTCATCCTCGCCGCCGGATGTCTGGCCACCATGGACTCGGGTCCGCCGGGGTTCCAGCCGGGGTCGTCACGGGCGACGTGGCACCGGCTCGGTCAGATATGGGATCTGCCGGGCGGCCTCCGGGTGCAGCAGCAGCAGGCACCGGAAGGCCTCGCGGTGGGCGGATGGATTCGGCTCGGCCGCGACGTAGAGCGCCGCAACGAGGTCCCGCCAGCGCAGCAGCTCCCGCCGCAGCGTGGCTCTCGCCTGCACCGCCACGGTCAGGTCGACGAGGCGCAGGGTGCGCTCGTAACTGCGCCGGAGCGACGCCCGGTCGCCCGAGGGGGCACAGAGCGCCTCACCCCGCTGCATCTCGTTGGCGATCATGAGCACCTGCTGAGCGAGGCTGAACGCGGCCCAACGCTCCGGCGCGAGCGTCGCGTGCTGGGTCATGGCAGCGCCTCGCCCCGTCCGATCACGGCGTGCGCGATGTCGAGGATGCGCCGCCGGAGCGCCTCGTCTTCGACGACCATGCTGCAGTTGCCCTGCGAGGGGCGGATGTTGATGAGGGCGGTGTACTCGAGGCACCCCTCCTGGCCGCGCCCGGGATAGTAGTTGGCGCCCCAGAGGTCCTCCTGGCGGGACCCGTGCTCGAGCAAGCGCGCCTCGGCGTCGGCGTGCAGCTCGCCGCCCACCGCGGCGATTCCGCGCTCGATGTCGACGACGAACTTGACCATGTCCTCGAAGTAGTGCTCCACGAGCACGCGCAGCACGGACGCCTCGAGACGTCGATCCGCGATGACGATGTCGGGAACGGGCTGGCTCATGGGACGCTCGCGCCATGATAGTCCAGATCTCTGCTGCTTGAATGGGGCCGCGGATCTTCATCCGCGGAAATCGGACGAGGAATCAAGGTGTGTGAGCGCTGGGAACGCTTCAATGGGGCCGCGGATCTTCATCCGCGGAAATTTGTCGATGTAGAGGATCGACAGTCCCCAATCACTGCTTCAATGGGGCCGCGGATCTTCATCCGCGGAAATGAGGAACAGGATCTCCGTCCGTCCCTCGGCGCCTTCCGTGCTTCAATGGGGCCGCGGATCTTCATCCGCGGAAATGCGTTGGCCTTCGTGCTTTCGCTGACGACGGCCTAGCTTCAATGGGGCCGCGGATCTTCATCCGCGGAAATTCCTTGGTCGCCCGCCACCCCTTCCGCAGAAACGGGCTTCAATGGGGCCGCGGATCTTCATCCGCGGAAATGTCAGGATCATCGAAGGCGGCCGGCTTAATGTGGCGCTTCAATGGGGCCGCGGATCTTCATCCGCGGAAATATCCAGGTTAATAATGAAGTGAGATTCTTCGCGTTGCTTCAATGGGGCCGCGGATCTTCATCCGCGGAAATACACGGCTCAGGAGCTATCTCATGCCTCATGATCTCGCTTCAATGGGGCCGCGGATCTTCATCCGCGGAAATCGGGTGTACATCTTGCAATGGCTCACGGACCTCATCGCTTCAATGGGGCCGCGGATCTTCATCCGCGGAAATGGGTCGCTGCTCGCCAAGCCCGCTGTCGCGCTGCTGCTTCAATGGGGCCGCGGATCTTCATCCGCGGAAATCAGCGGGCGTCCGCGCCCGAACTCCGGGAGATCATCGCTTCAATGGGGCCGCGGATCTTCATCCGCGGAAATCTGTTCGAGACGCTGGAACGGCTGAAGGATGAAGAGCTTCAATGGGGCCGCGGATCTTCATCCGCGGAAATAAGGTCTCCGACGTGCCTAACGTGGCCTACACCGTGCTTCAATGGGGCCGCGGATCTTCATCCGCGGAAATGGGAACCTCGTCACCTTCCAATAGCTTGTTATACTGGCTTCAATGGGGCCGCGGATCTTCATCCGCGGAAATTCGGTCCCGGCGATTTGGTCCCGCGTCTCCTCAAAGCTTCAATGGGGCCGCGGATCTTCATCCGCGGAAATTCGCTGAGGATCTTGGGCTCGCTCACCGTAGCCGCGCTTCAATGGGGCCGCGGATCTTCATCCGCGGAAATGAGGAGCCGAGCGTGAGGAGCGCGCCTTCCTTGTAGCTTCAATGGGGCCGCGGATCTTCATCCGCGGAAATCGGGTCGCCCAGCTCGCGGCCGACCTCGTCGAGTGGCTTCAATGGGGCCGCGGATCTTCATCCGCGGAAATGCGCCCGGGAGGGCTGCTCACACACTCGAAGGAGGGCTTCAATGGGGCCGCGGATCTTCATCCGCGGAAATGTTGACGCCGAGCGGGATGACGGCCGACGGCTTGGTGCTTCAATGGGGCCGCGGATCTTCATCCGCGGAAATGGCGCCGCTCGCAACTATCCAGTTTTCAAAGACTTCCGTCAAGCCGCGCGAGCGCCTCGCCCGATCGACCACCGATCCGCCACCCTCCCGTTCATCACGTCCGGCCAAACGCCTGGCCCACGGACCTTTCCGCCGCGCGAGCGCTCCCCGGCGATTCGCCGTCACCCTCGCGCTCGCACGTCACGTCCCCCGCTCACCGCGTCTCGAACCCGGGATAGCTCGCCAGCTCCCCCGTCAGCAGCCGCGCGAGCAGCCGCGCCTGGATCTCCAGCACCCGCCGGTAGCCCACCCGATACCCGAACAGCGGGTGCGTCACGAGAACGTCCATCCGCTGCTCGTACGCCCGGATGAACGCCTTGCGCCCGGCCGGCATGAGCCCCACCGACCCGCCCGCCCGCACGAAGTGATCGGCCTGGATCATACGCCCGTTCACGGCCGTCAGCACCGCCGAATCCACCACAAGCGGCCGGAACCCCTCCATCAAGTCCAGCGCCAGCGCCGGACGCCCGAAGCGCGGCTGGTGGAAATAGCCCACGAAAGGATCGAACCCGATCGCCGCGCACACCACCGTGAGATCGCGCGCCAGCATGGCGTACCCGAGCGACAGCAGCGCGTTCACCGGGTCGCGCGGCGGCCGGCGGTTGCGGTGCCGGAAGTCGAACGCCTCCAGCCGTGCCTCCTCGTCCACCTTGATCATGCCCGCGAACTGCTCGAAGTACACCCGCGCGGCGCTCCCCTCCACGCCGAGCAGCTCCTCCAGACCCTCGGCGAGGCCCGCCCGCTCGGCCAGCCGCTTGAGGAGCGCAATCGCCCGCGCCGGCGGCTCCACGTGATTGCGCTGCAGGAGCGTCCGCTGGTTGCGGATCTTGGTCGCCACGAGCTGGCGCGCCAGCCACAGGCAGAAGTCCGCGTCCTCGGCCCGGAGCACCTGCGCCCGCCGGAGGAACACGTTCTTCAGCCCCAACCCTTGCGTGAGGCCGTAGAACCAGCCGCCGGACGAGAAGTGCGCGATGGGCTTCTCGGCCTCACAGAGCGCGTGCACCACCGGGGAGGTGATGTGCACCGCCCCCATCAGGTTCACCTGCGACGTCTCGCCGAGCCGCACCTCCTGCACCACCTTCTTGCCGTCCCGAACCTGCAGCCGCTCGTCCTTCTTCCCGAGCGTCAACCCGTGCCCGGTCACATAGAGCGGGCGCAGATCGTCGCGGGCCGGAACGAGCCGCCGGACCTCGCCGGCTCCGGCCTCCGCGACCGGCGCGCCGTCGCCTCCGTCGTCGAAGAGCGACGGCTGCACGATATCCCCCTCGGTGGCGCTGGCCACCGCGGCGGTCTCGTCCGGCAGGCAGATGGACACCAGCGAGCACCGCACGCACTTCGGGCTGTCGACGAGCGGCGCCGGAATCCGGCCCGATTCGGCCACACGGCGCGCGGCCTCCACCGCCGCGAGCGTCTCGGCGACGAGCGCCTCGTCGATCGCCACGCGCACGCGCTGCCGGGTCGCGCTGTAGTAGACGACGGCCTCGTCGCAGGCATAGCCCTGGTCGCGGAGGATCAGCGCCTGCGCGCACACCTGGGCGCGATCCGCCGGCCACGCGCCCAGGCCGTCGTCGCCGTCACAGGGCTCGCCCTTCTTGTAGTCCACGGGACTCACGCGGCCCCCTTCACCTTCGACCAGATCGAGCACGGCGATCAGGCGGTGCGACTCGCTCGAGAGGGTGACCGAGCGGGAGTGGATGGGCGCGCCCGTCGCCTCGTCCACCTTGGGCAGGCCGCCGGCCGGACCATCGACGCTCGCGTGCCGCAGGGCGCCCTCGACCGTGTCGGCGTTGTGCGCGAACACGCCCTCCACCCATTCGTAGTGGAACAGCCTGGGGCAGTACACGAACTCGTTCAGCATCCGGGCCGGCAGGTAGTCCGGCAGGCGGGGGCGCAGGGCGGCGGCAATGGCGCGGGGTTTCGGGAACGACGCGAGGGGCACGGGCGCGGGTTCGGCGGGCATGGGTCTCCTCCTGCCGCCGCCTCCGGCCGGCAAGCGATCGTGGTCAATCCTCTTCGCCGTCGACGACGATGCACGGGCTGTCGACGGGAGAGTAGGCCCTCCCGAGCGCGGTGATCACGCGATCACCGCGCCCCTCGACGGGGCCGAGATCGACAAACAGCACCTGGTCCTTTCGATGGTCGATAATCTGGCCGAGTCGGTGGCGGCACTGGAGCAGATCGGTCTGGGTGAACTGGCACTCGAAGATCGAGAACTGGAGGTGGTCGCCAAACCCCTTCATCGTCTTGAGCACCTTCGCCAGGCGCTTGTCGTCGGCGATGTCGTAGCAGACGAGGACGCTCCTGCGCACCCCACCCTCCCCGGCGTCGCAGGCAACCGACGGAGCGGCCGCCCTGACCGGTGTTTCGGCCGGCGGCCGGGTTTCTGCAGGGTCGCCGACGCACGACGCCGGCCGGATGCCGGAATTCCGGCAGTGGATTTCGCGCGGGAAACGCGCCACGCCAGCGTATCATTGATGAGTTTATGCATCCGGATCGTCAACCTGTCAACATGGCTGCTTCATGACCCAACATCCCAAGGGCAACCGGGCCCACGTGCTCCTCACCTCGGTGTTCAAACCGTTCGCACAAGACGATGAGTTCGGCAGCCGGGCGATCAACCCGGCGGAGCTGTATCAGAACCAGGTGACGCGCGAGCAAGGGCCGTTCTCGCTTCGCATGTTCCATCGGTCCTGGGGCCTGATGTTCCTCCAGCAGAACATCACCGCACCCTGCACGCTCCTCGACTTCCCGACGCGCGAGCGGTTCATCCGCGAGATCACGCGGCACGATTACGACATCGTCGGCATCTCGGGCATCATCGTGAACGTCGGCAAGGTGCGCGAGATGTGCCGGCTGGTGCGGGAGCACTCCCCGCACTCCACGATCGTCGTCGGCGGCCACGTGACGGCGATCCCCGGCATCGAGCACCTGATCGACGCCGACCACATCGTGAAGGGCGAGGGCGTGGCGTGGCTGCGCGAGTTCCTCGGCGAGGAGGTGGACCGCCCGATCGTCCACCCGGCCATCCCCTCATCGTTCGGGTTCCGGCTGATGGGCCTGCCCAGCCCGCGCGGCGGCGGCAGCCCCGCGGCGACGATCATCCCGTCGGTCGGCTGCCCGATGGGCTGCAGCTTCTGCACCACCTCGTCGTTCTTCGGCGGCAAGGGCAAGGTCGTGAACTTCTTCGACCGCGGCGCCGACCTCTTCGAGGTGATGTGCGACGCGGAGCGGAAGCTGGGCGTCTCGGCCTTCTTCATGATGGACGAGAACTTCCTGCTGTACAAGAAGCGGGCGCTCGAGCTGCTCGACTTGATGAAGGACCGCGCCAAGGCGTGGAAGCTCTACGTGTTCTCCTCGGCGAACGCGCTGCGGAAGTACGACATCCGGCAGCTCGTCGAGCTGGGCGTCGAGTGGGTCTGGCTCGGCCTCGAGTCGCCGAAGGCGTCGTACGCGAAGCTCGAGGGCACCGACACCTTGAGCCTGACGCGCGAGCTCCAGTCGCACGGTATCAGCGTGCTCGGCTCGACCATCATCGGCCTCGAGCACCACACGCCCGACAACATCGACGAGGAGATCGCGCACGCCGTGGCGCACGACACGGCGTTCCACCAGTTCATGCTCTACACGCCGATGCCCGGCACGCCGCTCTACCAGGAGGTGAAGGCGGAGGGGCGCCTCCTGGACGGCGTCGACCTCGCGGACATCCACGGCCAGTACAAGTTCAACTTTCAGCACCCGGCCATCTCGCGCGACCAGTCGAAGACGTTCCTCGACCGCGCGTTCCAGACCGATTACGAGCAGAACGGCCCGAGCCTCTACCGCCTCATGCGGACGATGCTCGAGGGCGTGAAGCGGTACGGGCACGATCCGGACCCGCGGGTGAAGCAGCGGCTGGCCGACGCCGCCACGCAGCTGAGGACCGGCTACGGCGCCGCGCTCTGGGCGATGGAGAAGTACCTGCGGGAGTCGAACCAGGCCGCCAGCGAGAAGATCCGCGCGCTGCGGCTGCAGATCGAGCGCGACCTGGGTGGCATGTCGAAGTACGTCAACAACCTCGTCGGTCCGGTGCTCCTCTGGACCTCGCGCCGCGAGATGCGCCGCTTCCCCGAGGGGCGCCCGATGGAGCCGCGCACGTTCGTCGAACGCTCGAACTGGGCGTGACGGGAACTCACGCTTGTCCGTTCACACGACTGACGCTTGTCCGTTCACGGGGACTGACGCTCGTCCGTTCGCCGGACTGACGCTTGTCCGTTCAGCGTGACACGTCCCGAACGGACAAGGATCCATCCCGAACGGACAAGAGTCCTCCCGAACGGACAGGTATCAGCCGTCTAGATCGTCTGCCCGCCGTCGACCACCAGCACCTGTCCCGTGATGTGCGAGGCGAGCGGCGAGACGAGGAAGAGCACGGCGTGCGCGATGTCGGCCGGATCGCCGAGCCGGCCGAGCACCGCCTCGGCGCGCGCCTGGGCGAGTACCGGCTCGGGCAGGGCCCGGGTCATGGGCGTGTCGATGAAGCCGGGCGCCACCGCGTTGACGCGCACCCGCTCGCGGGCCAGCTCCTTGGCCACCGCGCGGGTGAACGCGATGAGCCCGCCCTTCGACGCGGCGTAGTTGGCCTGCCCGAACTTGCCGCGCAGGCCGTTGATCGAGGCGATGTTCACGATGGCGCCGCGCCGGCGGGCGCGCATGAACGGCGCCACCGCGCGCGTCATCCGGAACGCGCCGCCGAGGTTGACGTCCAGGACCGCGTCCCAGTCCGCGTCCGACAGCTTCCACACCACCCCGTCGCGCGTGATGCCGGCGTCGTTCACGAGCACGTCGGGCTCGAGCCCCCGCGCCGCGAGATCGGCCGTCACCGTGGCGACCGCCGCCGGGTCGCGCACGTCGAGCGCCACCGTCGCGATCCCGTCCGTCTCGCCCGCGTCCCGGTGCCCGATGTCGAGCGACACCACCCGCGCGCCCGCGCCCGCCAGCGTGCCGACGATGGCCCGGCCGATGCCGGAGGCGCCGCCCGTCACCCAGGCGACCGAACCGGTGAGGTCGATGGTCATCATGATTCTCGAGAATGTCGAAGGCTGAATGTTGAATGTCGAATGGCGGAGCGGATCACGCCGTCACGTGGCCTCGGCTTCGATCGGCCTGCGGCACTTCGCATTCGCCGTTCCGCATTCGACGTTCCCCGTTCGACATTCGACACTCCTCATTCGACATTCTGCCTTGGCGCTTCCGGGATCCGGCACTCGCCGCACTCGCCCGTCACGACGATCTCGCCCGTGGCGGCCTGCCCGGGCGAGAGCGCGGCCGGCCGGCGCGTCGCGAGCCGCTGGCGGCCGAGCACGGCGCACCCGAGCGCGGCGACGTACTGCACGATGCCCTCGGGCAGCACGTTGGGCGGGGGCGTCAGGCGCTCCCGCATCAGGGCGACCATCGACTCGAACCGCAGGATGCCGCCGACCAGCGCGATCTCGGGCTCCATCTGGACCCGCTTGAGCAGCTGGATCGACCGGTCCACCAGCGAGACGATCGCGCCCTGCATGATATCGGCCGGCGCCGCGCCCTGGGACAGGTGGTTGATGACCTCCGACTCGGCGAAGACGGCGCACACGCCCGAGATCGGGACGGCCTGGTGCGAGGTGGCCGCGAGCGCGCCGATCTCCCCGGTGTCGAACCCCATGTAGCGGGCGGTCTTCTCGAGGAAGGCGCCCGTGCCGGCCGCGCACTTGTCGTTCAGCCGGAACGCCTTGACCTTCCGCGCCTCGTCCAGCCGGCTCGCCTTCATCGTCTGGCCGCCGATGTCGAGCACCGTCCGTGTTTTCGGGAAGAAGAACGCCGCGCCGCGCGCGGCGCTCGTCAGGTCGGTCACCTGGAGGTCGCGGAACCCCACCTGGAAGCGGCCGTAGCCCGTGCTGATCACGTAGCCGACGTCGGCCTCGGCCAGGCCGGCCTCCTTGCGCGCCTCGTCGAACACCTGTCGCGCCGCTTCGGCCAGCCGGAACCCCGTCCGGACCAGGCCGCGGCCGACGATGCGGTCGTACTGGTCGAGGATGACGGCCTTCGTGTAGGTGGAGCCGACGTCGATGCCGGCGGTGTAGGTCATCGGGCTCCCTCCGCCGGTTCGCTCGCGGCCCGACGCTCGCGGATGCGGTCCATGGCGAACAGCGCGGCGCCGATCGCGCCGATGAAGTGCGACTCGGGGCTGACGTTCGCCGGGAATCCGAGCGCGTCGTTCAGCGCCTTGACCATGCCGACGTTGCGCGTGACGCCGCCGGTGAAGGTGACCTCGCGCTCGATGCCCACGCGGCGCATCAGGCCGATGGCGCGCGAGACGATCGACTGGTGCACGCCGAGCAGGATGTCCTCGATCTTCTTGCCGCGCGCCATCCAGGAGAGGACCTCCGACTCGGCGAACACGGTGCAGGTCGTGGTGATCGGCACCGGGCGCTCCGAGCGGAGCGCGGTGGGGCCCAGCTCGTCGATCGGGATCTCGAGCGCGGCGGACGCGGCGCCGAGAAAGCGCCCCGTGCCGGCCGCGCACTTGTCGTTCATGCAGAAATCGAGGACGTCGCCGGTCGGCCCCACGCGGATGGCCTTGGTGTCCTGCCCGCCCATGTCCACGACCGTGCGCGTCCCCGGGAACACGTGCACCGCGCCGCGCGCGTGGCAGCTGATCTCGGTGATCTGGAAGTTGCCGAAGGTGACGCGGTAGCGGCCGTAGCCGGTGCCCACCACCAGGTCGATCGCCTCCTCGAGCAAGCCGGCATCCTCGAGCGCCGCGGCGAACGCGCCCTCGGCGGCCGCCACCACGTTGGCGCCCGTGTCGATCAGCGCGCGGCCCACGATCGCCTGCCGCTCGTCGATGACGACCGCCTTGGTCTGCGTCGAACCGACGTCCACGCCTGCGCAATAGGGCATGTCAGCATGTCTCCAGGGACTGGGGGCTGGGGACTGGGGGCTGGGCGTCGGGGACCGGCACAACCCTCGGCATTCGCCATTCAGCAGTCAGCATCCGACATTCCGCATTCCGCATTCGCCATTCCCCATTCGACATTC
>JAHECP010000003.1:37227-62732 GCA_024641665.1 Acidobacteriota bacterium | reverse complement strand
CATTCATCGCGCTCTCTTCGTGGCCAGGCCCTCGAAGAACGCGTCGATGCGGTTCTTGAGCTGCGCCTCCGAGACGACGCGGCGGTCCATCATGTCCGACTCGATGAAGAGGCTGGGGATGTTGGTCTCGTCGGTCAGCGCCCGCCGGCCGTCGGCGAGGCCCGTGGAGACCGTGCGGCAGCTCTTGATCGGGTGGTAGACGACGCCGTCGATCGCATAGGGCGCGAGCATGCCGGCCACCATGCGGTCCTGGAAGAACATCGCGTCCATCGCGTGGCGCACGCTCACCAGCACGCCCTCGGCGAGGCTCTCGAGCGGCCGGGCCAGGTCGTAGGTCCACGCCAGGTTGGCGCCGCCCGACGCGAACCAGAGGTAGGTCGAGCTGACGAACGCCCCGCCCCACTCGACGAACATCTCGTTGAAGCGCCGGAAGATCGGATAGCACGGCACGCCGACGAACACGAGCCGGTACTTCTCGTCGCGGAGCGTGCCCAGCCCGTGGTCGATCTTGTGCTGCAGCTCCTCGACGAGGTCGCGGAAGTACGCCGCGCCCTCCGGCGTCCCGCGGAAGCCGTTCGCGACGCCGAGGTAGATCGTGCCGTCTGTCACCGCGTTGAACGGCGCCGGGCGCGACCGGTTGAGGTCGAGGACCTGCTTGAACGACGCGCCCATGGCGTTGGCGTGCCCGAGCGCCTCGCGCAGCCGGTCGATGTCGAACCGGCGTCCGCTCACCCGCTCGCAGATGCCGATCAGCTCCTCGATCTGGCGCAGGACGTAGTCGCGGTCGCGCGCGAAGTCGGGATCGCCGGGCCATGTCTCGCCGCCGGCCGTGCGCGTGCCGGGCACGTCGAGCGTGAAGACCGGCACGTCGCCGTACATGCGCTCCCAGATCTCGCCCCACTTGATGTAGGTGTTGCAGGCGTTGGTGAGCACGGCGAGCGAGGGCGGCGGGATGCGCCCCATCGGGTGCGCGCCCTTGCGGAGCTGCACCGCCACGTCGGCCTTCACGTAGCCGCAGATGTCGGGCGAGTAGCCGTAGTCCTCCGCCTCGTTGAGGTACTCGTGCGCGACGCGGCGCACGGCCGTCTGCAGCGAGTTGATCTCGGGGAAGACGAGGTTGATGTCGAAGGCGCGCAGCAGCTCGGCCAGGCTGCCCATGACGAACACGTAGGCCGACGGCCGGCCCTCGGCCGCCGCGCGCTCGAGTGCCGCGAACCAGTCGCGGAACAGCCGGCCGCCGTCGGCGACGCCGCGGCCGATCAAACTATCGTCGCTCATGTCGTATGTTCAGATCGGCGGGGACCCCTGCACCCCGCCTGGCTCGGTCGCTCGCGGAGGACCCCTTCGCCCCGCGCCGCTCCCTCGCGCTTCCGTGGCTCATTCGATGGCGGTTTCCGTGGTCATTCCGTCGTCGTTGCGTGGGGCTCCAGCCCCCAGCCCCCAGCCCCCAGTCCCCAGCCCCCCAGTCCCCAGCCCCCAGTCCCCTCACGAAAACAGCACGTTCTCCACGAACGTCTCGAGCTGGACCTGCAGGTGCTCGAACGTCGTCATGCGCTCCTCGAACTCACTCACGAAGTACGGGATGCCCGCCTCGTCGAGGGCACGCGAGTAGGCCACCTGCTCGTCGAGTCCGGGCTCGCACATCTTGGCCGCCGTGACGATGACGGCGCTCGCGCCGGACGATTGGATGCGCTCGAGCAGCATGCGCTCCTTCGGCTTGCGCGGGTCGTGCTGCACCGGACTGTAGGTGGAGCGCTCCAGGTACGCGTGCGCCAGGTTCGCGAGCGGGTCGCCGTCCGCGTCCACGTCCTCGAGGATCCAGCGCAGGCCGATGAGCAGGTCGTCGTCGACCACGTAGCACGAGTCGCCGATGGTGCGGAGCAGGTCGAGCGGGGGCTGCTCGCAGAAGCCGCCCTCGAACACCACGCGGATGCGGTCCTGGGCCTTCGCCGCGCGCGCCTCGACGAGCGGGATGGCCTCGGCGAGGAGCGCGTTGTGCTCCTCGCGCGGCACCAGGCCGGCGAGCGCGGTGAGCGCGTACGACTCGTGCACCGCCAGCTTCCACGGCGTCTCGCGGCGGATCGCGTAGAGCCGCCGGAGCAGCCGCCGGTTCTCGTTGAACACCGCGATCGACCGCCGCAGGTCGTCGTCGGTCACCGGGCGGCCGGCGACGGCCTCCACCAGACGGCGGAGCCGGTCGTACTCGCCGCGCAGGTAGCCCGCGGCGTGCGGCGAGCTGGCGTTCTGGGGCAGGTACAGGATGTGCGACGGGTAGGAGCGGTTGCGGCCCCACACGGCCGCCAGGTTGCGGGCGGCGTCGCAAATCGGGTGGCTGACGAAGAGGTCGAGCTCGAGGCGCCCGCTCAGCGCGAGCTCGAGCGAGGTCTTCAGGATCGAGCAGAGGTACGAGCCGAAGCGTGCCTCGGCCCGCCGCGCCTCCACGCGTGCGCCGCGCACCTTGACGGGCAGGAGCCCCGCCGCGTGCGCGATCTCTTCGGGGAAGTAGACCTGGAAGTGCCCCACCACCTTCCCGCCGGCCTCGCGCCAGCGGCGCACGGTGGGGAAGTCCGCGTCTTCGACGACGGCCTGGGCCTCGGCCAGGATCTCCTCGAGCGACTGCCCGGATCGGCGCTCCAGGAGCGGCGTCACCATGTCGCCATCAGCTCCTCGTATTCCTCCAGCATACGCTCGTACCGCCGGCGATCGCCCACGCGGGCGCACGACTCGTCGATGGCGACCATGCGGCCGTAGAGCACGTCGTCCTCGGCCGGCGACAGGAGGCTGGAGACGTCCTGGAAATAGTGGTCCTCGATGCGCATGTGCTCGCGCAGCAGCCGCGCGTAGTCGCGCGCGCTCGCCGCGAACGTCTGCGGCGCCTGCGTGTCCCCCGCGCGCAGGCGCGTGAGCGCGGCGTGCATCTCGCGCAGGTAGGCGTGGTTCGCCTCGTGCTGCTCGCGCAGCGCAGCGATCGGGCTCGAGTCGAGGCTCATGCCGTGCTCGGCGAGCAGGGGGAACAGGTGGTGCTCCTCCTTGGCATGATGGCAGTTGGACGTGAAGTGCTCCGAGAAGTCCATCACGTCCACGAGCACGCGCGTGGACACGTCGCCGCCGGCGTCGAGGCGCGCGGCGATGGCCTCGAGGATCGACACCATGCGCCCGATCATGCGGTGTTCGTGAACGAGCACGTCGACCGACTTCATGCGTTCCTCCAGTGCGGGGGCCGCTTCTCGATGAACGCCGCGATGCCCTCCACGGCGTCGTGCGTCTGCATCAGGCGCGTGAGATAGAGCGTCTCGAGCTCGGCCAGCCGGGGTTCGGCCTGGGCGCGCACCGCCCCGCGGACGGCCAGCGCCGCGTGCCGCAGCGCCGCCGCCGATCGCGGCGCCAGACGCGAGGTGAACCAGCGGTCCACCACCTGATCCAGCTCGGCCGCCGGCGCCATCTCCGTGACGAGCCCGAGTTCGCACCAGCGCGCCGCCGACCACGCGTCGCCGGTGAGCACCGCCTCGGCCGCCTTCGCAGCGCCGATCTTCGCGGGCAGCAGCGCGGCGGCGGCCGGCGGGAACACGCCGAGCGCGATCTCCGGCACGCCCAGCGTCGCGTCCTGCGAGGCGAACAGGAAGTCGCAGGCGAGCGCCAGCTCGAAGCCGCCTCCCAGGCACCTGCCCCGCACCACGGCCGCGGTCGGCGCCGGGACGGCCAGCAGATCGCGCACGAGCGCGTGGAACTCGGGCAGCATCCGCCCGACCAAGTCGGGCTGGTGCTCCTCCACGCTCGCGCCGAAGCTGAAGTGGTCGCCCGCGCCCTCGATCGCGACCAGCTTCACGGGACCCGAGGCCGGCAGCTCGGCCAGCGACGCGCGCATCGCCGCGATCATGTCGCCCGTGAGGATGTTGCTCTTCGGACGGTCGAGCACCAGACGGACCAGCTGGCCCTCGTGCCGCGCGCACACCCTGAGCGGTTTCATGAGCGGCCTCCGCCGGGCGCGGGCTGCACCGGATGGATCGCCCGGAACATCTCGTCGTCCCACGTCTCGCCGCGCGCCAGCCGGCGCCGCAGCTCGATGAAGTCCACCTCGCGGTGCCCGGGTGGCCCCTCGTTGAACGCCCGGAAGCCGGCCTTCGCCTCGGTCATCATGTTCAGCGCGAGCCAGGCGCGGTTGGTCTCGGCGTTGCGCTGCCAGTGCTCGAGCTTCTTCTTGCGAAGACTCTCCAGCGTCTTGATGAGGCACTCCGGCATCGTCTGGAGCAGCCTCGTCGCGAGGGCCTCCACCGCCTCGTCGAGCGGCGCGAGGTCGAGCTCGCACGACTCGACCGTCGCCTTGGCCGCCGGCAGCGACGGGGCGCCCACCGGCTCGCCGTACACGATCGCGCCGGTGTCGTCGGTCCACCGCGAGGTGACGACCAGCGGGTTCGGGATGAAGCGCCCCTGGTGCTTGAGCACCGGCACCACCTGGTTGACGAGGCCCAGGCGCAGCGCCTTGTAGGCCGACCAGGGCTCGCACAGCGTGCAGCTCTCGATCGCCTGGCCGATGCCGACGTAGAGGTGCAGGAAGTCGGTCGAGCCGCCGTCGGGCGCCGACCCGTGCTTCGGGCCCGCCTGACCGAACCGCGCCAGGTCGGACGCGACCGTGAAGTCGCAGGCCATGCCCAGCTCCTGCCCGCCGGCGACGCGCAGGCCGTTCACGCGGTTCACGACCGGCTTGTCGCACGTCAGGATCGACGTCACGGTGTCGTTGAAGAGCCGCATGTACTGCCGGTACTCCTGCGGCCGCCCCGCGTAGTACTCGGCGTACTCCTTGGTGTTGCCGCCCGTGCAGAACGCGCGCGTCCCGACGCCGGTGAACACCACCGCCACCACCGCGCGATCCAGCGACGCCTCGCGGAACGCCAGGATCAGCTCGGCCAGCGCGCGGGTCGTGTAGCTGTTGAGCTGCGACGGGTTGTCGAGCCAGATCCAGGCGTTGAAGAGGCCGTCCACCTCCCGCCCCTGCGCGTCGTGCACGGGTCTGCGCTCGTACTTGATCTGCGTGTACTCGACGGGAATCAGACGATGATCCTTGAGTTCTGGCATATTCGGCCCCTGGCCCCTGGCCTCACGGCACGAGAATGATCCGCCGCGCCGAGTGGCCGCCGCCCGCCTGCTCGGCGAAGAGCGTCGGCGCCTCGTCGAGCGGGCGGCGCTCCACGAACGGCTTCACCCGCACCTGTCCCGACCTGACCAGCTCCACGGCCGCGGGATAGTGTCGCGGGCTGCAGCCCCAGCTGCCGAACGCGGTCGCGTCGAGCGCCATCAGGTTCGACAGCCGGATCTCCGGCCGGTCCATCGTGAACCCGATCACGCCGAGCGTGCTCGCCGGCGTGAGGAGCGTCCACGCCAGCTCCTGCCCCTTCGCCGTGCCGCTCATCTCGAGGATGCGCCACCGCGAGGTCGCCACGCCGCCCTCCGCGGCGAGCCGCTTCTTGATGGCGCGGCCGTCGGTCTCGCGCGCGTCGAAGGTCCAGCGCGCGCCGAGCGACCGCGCCCGCTCGAGCTTGCCGGGATCCACGTCCACCGCCGCGACCTCGGCGCCGAGCGCCCGCGCGATCTGCACGCCGTAGGTCCCGATCCCGCCGACGCCGATGATGACGACCAGATCGCCCGCGACCGCGCCGGCGCGGTGCAGCGCCTGGTAGGGCGTCGTCACCGCGTCGGCGACGACGGCGAGCTCCTCCAGGGCGTGGCCGCCGAGATCGTCGGGGAGCGTCACCAGATGGCGCGCCGGCGCCACGACGTGGGTGGCGAAGCCGCCGTGGCCGTCGTTGCCCGGCATGAACTGCGCGGTGCACGCCGTGTCGCGGCCCGCGCGGCAGAGCGCGCACGTGCCGCACGGCACCACCGCCGGCAGCAGCACGCGGCGGCCGACCAGCGCCTCGTGGGGCGCGGGCGCCGCGTCGACGACGCCCGCGATCTCGTGTCCGAGGACGAGAGGCAACGGATGGCGCGTCTTGACGGCCCCCGTGTAGAAGGAGATGTCCGTGTGGCACAGGCCGCAGCCGGCCACTCGGACGCGCACTTCACCTGGGCGCGGGTCGGCGAGCTCGAACGCCCGCAGCGCCAAGTGGGCCGGTGCGGTGAGGAATAATCCGCGGGCCTGAGTGGACATCCACCCGCCTTTGCCGGATTTCCGGCGCATTCAAGGGTTGCCGGACACGGGTCCCGGAAGGCGCTGCCGACGCTGGTCGGCGGCGTCACACGGCACCGGACCTTCCCCAAAAACCTCTGGAAAAGGGCCCGTTCGCGCCGTAGAGCTGATGGCCTGGACCCTGTCCTCTTCGGGCGCGGGATGACGGGTTTCCGGCATCCCGCCCTAAGTAGTCTAGATCGTCGCAAACAACGTGCCCTGTACGGCCCGGGCACATCGTTTGCGTTAACTCTTGACGGCACACGCCTCGGGGCGCGAGGCCCAGAGAGGAGCCGCGATGAGCATGGGAACCATCGTGTTGCTGGCACTCGTGGCGGTCGTGGGCGTCTTCGCCGGCTGGGCGTGGCGTGCCTACTCCCGGCAGCGCGGCGAGCGGATCGTCACGTGCCCGGAGACTCTCGCGCCGGCCGCGGTGAAGGCGGACCCAGGGCACGCCGCCGTGACCGGCCTGATGGGCCACACCGAGCTCAGGCTGAGCGACTGCAGCCGCTGGCCGGAACGCCAGGGCTGCGGCCAGGATTGCCTGGCGCAAATCAGCGCCGCGCCCCACGGCTGTCTCATCCGCACGCACGTGGCGGCGTGGTACGAGCACAAGACCTGCGCGCTGTGCGGCCGCGCCGTCGGCGAGCGCGAGTGGCTCGAGCACGAGCCCGCGCTGATCGACCTGCGCGACCCGGCGCACCCGACGCGCACCTGGCACGATGTCGCGGCGGAGCGGATCTGGACGGTGCTCGAGACCCACGCCCCGCTCTGCTGGAACTGCCACACGACCGAGACCTTCCGCCGGCTGCACCCCGAGCTGATCATCGAGCGGCCGGCGTCGGGCCAGACGGCGGACGACGCGAAACGCTGAAGAAGAAGAAGGGGACGGGAGCTATTTCCCGCACGTCGCTCAGGCCCACCGGCGACACGGGGAAATAGCTCCCGTCCCCTTTTTCACCCATCCCCGGTATACTCTCGTCGACTCAACCCATCCGTGCGCGACCGCCGCCTGTCGCGACCACGCGTTGATCGAGCGACCCCGTGTCTGCCAACCCCGCAACCGCCGCCGGCTCAGACGTCACCCGCGCCACGGGGTGGGGCCTCGCGGTGGCCGCGCTCGTCGTCGCGGGGATCTACGTGGGCAGCCGGGGGCTGCGCGACTTCGACCCGGCGCTGGTGTCCTACGCGGGCGCGTCGGTCTTTGCGGCTTTCGGCCTGGGCTACCGCTACGCGATGTGGCTCCGCCGGCCGCCGACGCGCCTCTACTGGCGCCGGGGCTGGGCGATCTTCGCGCAGAAGGGCGCGCGCCGCCACAACCTGCGCGTCCTCGGGCGCCTCGTCTGGGACAACGTGGTCACGCAGCGCTTCATCGAGCGCCGCTCGCGGGTGCGCTGGGCCGCGCACTGGCTGATCGCCTGGGGCTGCCTGCTGGCGGCGGCCGTCACCTTCCCGCTCTCGTTCGGCTGGATCCGCTTCGAGACCGCGCCCGATTCGCAGCAGGTCTACCGGGCGTTCGTGTTCGGCCTCCACATCCTGAGCTTCCGGCTCGACGGCTGGCTGGCGCCGCTGGCGTTCAACGTGCTCGACCTGGCGGCCGTCCTGGTCCTGGCCGGCCTCTTCCTGGCGCTCTGGCGCCGCGGGCGCGACCGGGGCGCGCTGGTCGTGCAGCAGTTCGCGAGCGATCTGCTGCCGCTCGCGCTGCTCTTCGCGGTGTGCGTGACCGGCCTCTTCCTCACCGTGTCGACGCACCTGCTGCGAGGGCTCCAGTACGGGTTCCTCTCGCAGCTCCACGCCGCGACGGTGATCCTGACGCTGCTCTACCTGCCCTTCGGCAAGTTCTTCCACGTGTTCCAGCGGCCGGCCCAGCTCGGCGTGGCGTTCTACAAGCGGGCAGGCGAGGACGGTGCGCCCGCGCGGTGCGAGCGCTGCGGGGAACCGTTCGCCTCGCGGCTGCACGTCGACGACCTCAAGCAGGTCGAGGCCGCGCTGGGCGTCCGGTACGGCCTCGCCGACGGCGGCCACTACCAGGACCTGTGCCCGGCCTGCCGGCGCAAGACCCTCGCGCTCGCCCAGGGCGCGCTGTGGCAGGCCGCGGGCCGGGGCCCCGAGCGGACGGAGACGCATGGCTAGGCTGCCCGTGTCCGTGCCCGACCTCGTGCGGCGCTACGGCCCGCACCTCAACCGCGCGCCCGCGGGTGGCTGGGCGCCCGCCGGCGAGCCCGACCGGGTCGTGCCGACGCACTGCTGCTTCTGCGGCCAGCAGTGCGGCATCCAGCTGAAGGTGCGGCGCGGCAAGGTCGTGGGGTTCGAGCCGTGGGAGGACTTCCCGTTCAACCGCGGCAAGCTGTGCCCGAAGGGCGTCAAGCGCTACCTGCAGGACGAGCACCCCGACCGGCTGCGGGCGCCGCTCGAGCGGCGCGACGGCGACTTCTTCGCCGAGGTGTCGTGGGACGCGGCGCTCGATCGCACGGCGCGCGAGATCCGCCGCATCCAGGACCGGCACGGCGCCGAC
This sequence comes from Acidobacteriota bacterium, assembly GCA_024641665.1. Lineage (GTDB taxonomy): Bacteria > Acidobacteriota > Vicinamibacteria > Vicinamibacterales > JAHECP01 > JAHECP01. The sequence continues at coordinate 54,054 of JAHECP010000003.1, read as the reverse complement.
GCGGTCGCGCTGCTCACCGGCGCCTCGCTCACCAACGAGCGCGCGTACCTGATGGGCAAGTTCGCGCGTGTCGCGCTCAGGACGCCGCACATCGACTACAACGGCCGGTTGTGCATGGTGTCGGCGGCCGCCGCGTCGAAGCGGATGCTCGGCATCGACCGCGCGGCCAACCCGTGGAGCGACATCCCCCGGGCGGAGGTCGTGCTCGTCGTCGGCGCCAACGTGGCCGAATGCGCGCCGATCACGACCGACTACCTCTGGCAGGCCCGCGAGAACGGCGCGCGGATCATCGTCCTCGATCCGCGCCTGACGCCCATCGCGCGCACCGTCGACCTCTTCATTCCGGTGAAGCCGGGCGGCGACATCGGCGTGCTGAACGGCATGCTGCACGTGATGATCGGGCGCGGCTGGATCGACCGGCGCTTCATCGCCGACCACACCACCGGCTGGGACGAGGTCGTCGAGGCCGTCAAGCCGTACACGCCCGAGCACGGCGGGGCGATCGCGGGGGTGCCGCCCGCGCTCATCGTGCGCGCCGCGGAGCTCTGGGGGCCGGCGAAGACCAGCTTCCTCCTGCACGCCCGCGGCCTCGAGCACCACGCGAAGGGCGTGGACAACTGCATGGCCGCCATCAACCTGGTGCTCGCGAGCGGTCGCATCGGCCGGGAGGGCTGCGGCTACGCGATGATCACCGGGCAGGGCAACGGCCAGGGCGGCCGCGAGCAGGGGCAGAAGTGCGACCAGCTGCCCGGCGCGCGCGACATCGAGAACCCCGACCACCGCCGCCACATCGCGGGCCTCTGGGGCGTGCCCGAGGCGTCGCTGCCCGGCAAGGGACTGTCCGCCGTCCCGCTGGTCGAGGCCATCCACGAGGGACGCATCAAGGGCCTGCTGCTGCTCTGCTTCAACCCCGTGGTCTCGCTGCCCGACGGCAATTTCGTCCGCGAGGCGCTCGAGCGGCTCGAGTTCTTCGCCGTGATCGACTTCTTCCTGTCCGAGACGGCGCGCTACGCCGACCTTGTGCTGCCGGGCGCGCTCATGGAGGAGGACGAGGGCACGACCACCAACGTCGAGGGGCGCGTGATCCACCACCGCAAGGTGGTGGATCCGCCGCCGGGCGCGCGCGAGGACTGGCGCATCGTGTGCGACCTGGCCGCGCGGCTGGGCGCCGGCGACAAGTTCGCCTACCGGTCGCCGGCCGAGATCTTCGACGAGCTGCGCGCGGCCTCGCGCGGCGGCGTGGCCGACTACTACGGCATCACCTGGGACCGCATCGACCGGGAGCACGGCGTGGCGTGGCCGTGCCCGACGCTGGACCACCCGGGGACGCCGCGGCTCTACGAGGGCGCGCGGTTCCACTTCCCCGACGGGCGCGCGCGCTTCCAGCCCGTCACCTGGCGTCCCGCCGCCGAGCCGACCGACGCCGAGTACCCGGTCGTCCTCACGACGGGCCGCGTCGTCGCGCACTACCTGTCCGGCACGCAGACGCGGCGCATCGGCGCGCTCGTCGATCAGGCGCCGCAGCCCGTGTGCGAGATGCACCCGAAGCTGGCCGCGACGCTGGGCGTCGCCGACGGCGACGTCGTGCGGATCGAGAGCCGGCGCGGCGCGATCACCGTGCGCGCGCAGGTGGTGAGGACGATCCGGCCCGACACGGTGTTCGTGGCGTACCACTGGCCCGGCGACCGCTCGGCCAACACCCTCACCGTGCGGGCGATCGACCCGGTGTCGCACATCCCGGAGTTCAAGGTCTGCGCGGTGCGGGTGACGAAGGTGGAGCGACCCGTCGACGCGCTGGCCGCGCTGCCGCCCGAGGCGGGGGGCCTCCGGTGAACGGCGAGCACGCCTTCTTCATCGACCATGCGCGGTGCATCGGCTGCCACTCGTGCGTGCAGGCGTGCGAGGAGTGCGACACGCACCGCGGCCAGTCGATGATCGACCTCGAGACGATCCAGCGGCCCGACAGCGTGCAAACCGCGCCGCAGGTCTGCATGCACTGCGAGGACCCCGTCTGCGCGCAGGTCTGTCCGGCCGACGCGATCAAGATGACGCCCGACGGCGTCGTCCAGAGCGCGCTCGCGCCGCGCTGCGTCGGCTGCTCCAACTGCGTGCTCGCCTGCCCGTTCGGCGTCCCGAAATACCAGGTCGAGCTCGACCAGATGATGAAGTGCGACATGTGCTACGACCGCACCAGCGTGGGCAAGCGGCCCATGTGCGCCACCGTCTGTCCGTCGCAGGCGCTCGCGTTCACGAGCCGCGCCGAGATCGAGCGCACCCGGCGGGGTCACGCCGTCAACGAGTGGCGGTTCGGTGGCGAGACCGTGCGCACGCAGGTCTACGTCATGGTCCCCGCCGGCGTCCCCGCCGTGCGGGTCGATCTCCTCCGCCGCGACGGCTTGCAGGCGGCCCCGCGCGGGGCGGCACCCCCCGTCGACGACGTGGCCGTGCTGCTGGGAGAGGCCTGATGGACGAACCGGACGACCGCCCGGACGACGCGCGGCGCCCGCGCCACTGGCGCGAGGACTTCCCCGTGCGCTGGGACGAGGACCACTACCTGACCCGGCGCGAGCTGGCCAAGTTCCTCACGCTCGGCTCCGGCCTCCTCGTCGGCGCCAACCTGGGTCTCGTCGCGCTCGGGCGGCGGGCGCCCCGCGGCCGGCCGCCCGAGGTGCGCGTGGCGAGCGCCGCCGCCGTGCCGCCGGGCGGCTCGGTCCTCTTCCGCTACCCGACCGCCGAGGACCCGTGCATCCTGGTTCGCACCAACGCCGGCGTGCTGAAGGCCTACTCGCAGGTCTGCACGCACCTCTCCTGCGCGGTCGTTCACCGGCCGGACCGGGACGCGCTCTTCTGCCCGTGCCACCTCGGCTGGTTCGCCGCCGAGGACGGCCGCCCCACCGCCGGCCCGCCCGAGCGGCACCTCCCGCGGATCGTTCTCGAAGTGCGCGGCGACGACGTCTATGCGGTCGGGGTGGAACGGGGGGACGACGGACACGCGTCAGTCCCGTGAACGAACGAGGATCCACGTCGATGGAAAGCTTTCGCCGGCACGCCACGGTGCTCTTCTCGGCGATCCTGGTGATCATCGGCACGCTGGTCGTCATCCAGCTCTGGCTGCTGTCGGCCGCGCTCGAGGGGCTGCTCGCGCACGACACCGGCCTGCTCGTCCCGGCCGCGGTCGCCTCCGCCGTGCTCTTCGCGATCAACGGCGGCCTGCTGCTCTACGCGCTCCGGGTGGACGGGAGAATCCGAGGAAAGTGACCCGTGTCCGTTCGGAGTGATCGTCGTCCGTTCACGGCGGATCTCTGTCCGTTCGGGAGGATCCTTGTCCGTTCGGAACTGTCACGCTGAACGGACGAGCGTCAGTTCCGCGAACGGACAAGCGTCAGTCCTGTTCAGGCTCGTACGTGCAAAAAGGCTCGCCGGCGAGGTAGTCGCCCGTGTCGTAGTAGGCGCGGGCGCGGCAGCCGCCGCAGATCGCCTCGAAGCGGCAGATGCCGCACTTGCCGGTCAGCGCGTCGGCGTCGCGCAGCTCGGTGAAGAGGTGGGACGATTTCCAGATGTCGCCGAAGGGCTGCGTGCGGACGTGGCCCGCGCTCACCGGCAGGTAGCCGCACGGGTAGACGTCGCCTTTGTTCGACACGAAGCAGACCGCCGTTCCCGCGAGGCAGCCGCGCGTCATCGCCGACAGCGGCCGCCCGCCCGCCGGGTCCGGCGCCGCGTGGCGCTTGGTGCCCGGTGCGACGAACGTCGTCGAGAAGTCGCCCTGCTTGCGCTCCTCCACGATCCGCTGGGCGCGGACGCGGAAGTAGTGCGGCGCGCAGGTGGCCTTGAGATCCAGCGCCGTCGTCTTGGACTGGTCGTAGAACCAGTGCAGCACGCGCTCGTACTCGTCGGCCGGCAGCATCTCCGTCTCGGCGATCTCCACGCCGCAGCCCACCGGCACCAGCATGAAGATGTGCAGCGCGTCGGCGCCGAGCCCCGTCGCGAGCGCCAGCAGGCCGGGGAGCTCGGTGACGTTGTGCCTCGCGATCGTCGAGTTGATCTGCACCGACATCCCCACGTCGCGCAGGTGGCGGATGGCCGCGAGCGCGCGGTCGAACGAGCCCGGCAGGCCGCGGAAGGCGTCGTGGGTCGCCGCGTTCGCGCCGTCGAGGCTGATCGACACGCGCGAGAAGCCCGTGTCGGCGATCCGCCTGGCGATGTCGGGGGTGACGAGCGTGCCGTTGGTCGCGAGCGCGGTCCGGAACCCCTTCTCGCGCGCGTAGGCGCCGAGCTCGAAGATGTCGGGACGGTACAGCGGCTCGCCGCCCGAGAAGACCAGCACCGGGCGCGCGATGTCGGCGATCTGATCGATCAGCCGGCGCGACTCCGCCGTCGTGAGCTCGACGGCCGAGCGCTCGGCCTCGGGCACGGCGCGGCAGTGGCGGCAGCTCAGGTTGCAGCCCTTCGTCGTCTCCCAGAAGACCATGCGGAGCGCCGGCGCCGTGCCCGCGCGCACGTCCGCCGCTCCCTGGCCGTGAGCCACCGTCCCGTGATGACCGTGCATGCGCTCATCCTCCGCGTGAAGCCCGGGCCGGCCTCGCCGTCAGGCCCGCCGCGCCGCAGAGCGCCCCGGAAACGCTCGCCGCCCGGCGTCACCCGTCGAGACCCGTGCTTCCCGCCCCCACATCGCCCGGGGCCACCGCCCGGGCGTCGATTCAGTCGCCCTTGACCTGCCGTTGCACCGCGGTCCAGTCGATCGCCGTGCCCGTCTTCTCCTTGGCGAAAGCGGTGGCCGTGTCGGCCGACCGGAACGCGTAGTAGTTCCTCTCCATCGTCGACTGGTCGATCACGGCCCGGACGTAGGTCGCGTCGCTCGCCGCCACCCACTTGCTCGTGCTGTAGTCGGTGACGAACGTCCCCGCGGGCTTCTCGGACGGATGGTTGACCAGGTACTTGGCCAGACAGCCCGCCGTCTCGAACTTGTACGCCCGCCCGCCGGCGTCGATGATCTCGGCGGCCAGCTTCGGCTCGGCGATGACCCGGCCGCAGGCGTAACACGTGTCACCGGCTCTGATGGGCAGCGGCACCAGAGAGCTGCAGCCCACCAGGGCCAGCGCCACGAGAGCAGCAATTGCGAACCGCATAAGGTCCTCCCGCCGGAAATCCGGCATGGCGGCGGTCCCCCTAGGTGGAGGTCGCAAGCCTCGTGCCGGAGGCCCTGTCTGCGATGTCGATCAGGATGCTGCGCGCGACCGTCCGCTCCACGGCGAGCTCGGTCTCGTCGCACTGGAACACGATACCCGGAAACGTCTGCAGCACGTGGATCCGGGCCCCGGGCGTCACGCCGAGCGCGGCGAGCCGGTCGGCGCGGTCCGCACGGTCGCGCAGCACGCGGACCACGACGCCGATCGCGCCCGGTTCGAGCGACGAGAGCGGCCGCGCCTCGTCAAAACGCGATATGGAGCAGCCCAAAGGCATGGTTGAGAACCGTTCCCGTCGTCACCGCCACGACGGTGACGAACACGAAGATGGCGAGCGCCACGCGCGGCCCTCGCTCCTTCACGATCATGAGCAGGTTGGCGACGCAGGGCACGAAGAGCGTCATCACGGTGAGCGCGACGACCGCCTGCACGCCGCTCAGCAGCCCCTGGTGCGCCAGATCGAAGAGGCCGGCCGCGCCATAGTCGCGGCGCAGGAACCCCATCACGAACACCTCGGCGGTCTTCGGCGGCAGCCCCAGCCAGCCGCTCACGACCGGGCGGCTCACGCGCGCCAGCCACGTGAGCCCGCCGATGCGGTCGAGCGAGAAGAGGAGCACGGTGCCGATCAGGAACAGCGGCACGGCCTCGCCAAGGTACCACCGCACGCGCTGCACCGTCTTCCTGAGGATGTTGCGCAGCCTCGGCCAGCGGATCGGCGGCAGCTCGAGGATGAACTCCGACCGGTCGCCCGGCAGCACGCGCGCGGCGAGGAAGCCGACCACCACCATCTGCAGCAGCACCACGCCGAAGAGCGTCATCAGCGCCGCGAACGAGATGCCGCCGAGGATGCCCATGATCGTCGCGAGCTGCGCCGAGCACGGCACGCCGAGCGCCAGGAGCACGATCGCGATCAGCCGCTCCTTCGGCGTCCCCAGGATCCGCGTCGTCATCGTGGCCATCGTGTCGCAGCCGAGCCCCAGCACCATCGGGAGCACGGCCTTGCCGTTGAGGCCCATGGCGCGGAACAGCCGGTCGCTGAAGATCGCCAGGCGCGGGATGTAGCCGCTGTCCTCCAGGAAGCCGAAGATCAGGAAGAAGGTCGTCACGACCGGCAGCACGATCGCGATGGCGTAGGTGATGCCCATCGTGATCAGCCCGTAGTCGCCCGCCAGGAAATCGCGCGCGAACGGCGGCAGCTGGCCGGCGGTGGAGACCACCGCCGGGTTGATGACCTTCCCGAAGAGCGAGCCCTCGAGCAGCCCGACGAGCGTCTGCGCGCCGAACACGCCCACGAAGAGATAGGTGGCGTAGAGCACCGCCACCAGGATCGGCAGGCCCGTGATCGGCCGGCGTACCGCCTGGTTCAGCCACTCCTGAAACCGGCCGACCGAGCGGCGGCGCTGGCGGCGGAACGTGACCGCCAGGTCGTGCGCCCAGCGCACCCGGTCCTTGCCCGGTTCGGCGCGCACCAGCGGCGCCGCCGGCCGCGTGAGCGCCGTGCGCAGCTCCGTCAGGCCGCGCCCTTCGACCGCCACCGTCTCGATGACCGGGATGCCCAGCTCCGCGGCCAGGCCCGCCGTGTCGATCTCGATGCCGTGCGCGTGCGCCTCGTCCACCATGTTCAGGACGAGGATCATCGGCTTGCCGCACTCGGCGATCTGCCAGGTCAGCATCAGCGCACGGCGCAGGTTGCGTGCGTCGGCCACCTGCACCACCAGGTCGGCGTCCGGCCCCGCCACGATCCGCCGCGTGATGGCCTCGTCCTCGCTGAGCGCGCCGTCGAGCGCGTTCACCCCGGGCGTGTCGAGCAGGTCGCACACCTCGGCGCCGATGAGCGCGCGGCCGCGCGTGACGCCCACCGTCGTGCCGGGGTAGTTGGAGACGGTCGCGTAGCGCCCGGTCAGCCGGCCGAACACCAGGCTCTTGCCCACGTTGGGGTTGCCGATCAGGACGATGCGAAGGGGTCGGACCCGCAGCTTCAGGAGCGGGGTCTCGGCGGGGTCCGGCGCGACGTAGGGGCAGGCCACGCCCGGGAGAGAGGCAAACCCGATACCACCCGAGGGCTGGTCCGACATGACGGATTTCCGCCAGTTTCGCGGGCCGGCCCCCTCAGGAGCGGCCAACCCCCGTCAGAATCGGGGGAAAATCGCCCGCCACCGCCCTGCCCTGCGGGAATTTCCCCCGGGACGGGGCCTCTCCCTGAGGGGCTCCCGCCCCGTCACTTGAGGGTCTGGAGGTAGGCGACCAGCTCGTCCAGCTCCCCGTCCTTGAACGGGAACGCGGGCATCGTCACCTTGTACTGGGGGTCCTTCATCTCCTTGTCGGGGTGCTCCAGCAGTCGGCGCATGGACTCGGCGTCGCGCCGCCGGGCCACCCCGTCCAGGACCGGCGCCAGGGCGCCCCCCTTGTCCCCCAACTTGTGGCAGAGGAGGCACTTCATCCGCGTGAAGACCTCCTTGCCCTTCTCGACCTGCGAATCGGGCGCCTGCGCGCCGAGCGCGGCGATACCCAGGGCGACCCCGAGGAGAACGGCGATGGCTGTGCGCACCATGGGGGGCATTGTACAAAAACCCCGGCCACCCCGCGGTGGGGTGGCCGGGGTCCCGAGGAGGACGGGGGAGCCGGGTCCTAGAACAGGTACAGCAGCCGGATGAAGCCGGTGTTCCCCTTGTAGGGGCGGTTGCCGTAGCCCGTGTTGATCTCGCCGAGGTAGTCGATGCGCGGCACGCCGGGCTCGCCGGGCAGGTCGATGGTCGCGAAGTCCACGACGTCGAACTTCTCGTACCAGTAGGCCAGGGCGATGCCGGTCTTGGCGGTGAACATGTGCTTCAGGTCCACCGTGGCGCGCTGCCACTGGTTGGTGACCGCCGGCAGCGGCAGGAACTGCCCGATGGCCGCGAGGGCCGCGATGCGCGGGCCGCCGAAGACGAAGGCGTTGTTCGAGTCGCTGAAGTCGAAGCCGAACCGGAGGTCGGTCCGCACGATCACCTGCATCAGGTCGAGATACGCGCTGGCGTTCTTGACCTTCTCCTTGTTGTTGAGCGACCAGTTGCGGTTCGGGTCCGTCCACGACGGGTCGGGCGCCGGGTTGGCGTTGCGCGATTCCTGCAGCGCCTTGTACTCGTCCTGGCCGTAGGAGACCCCGAACGCCACCTGCGCGGTCGGCGTGAGGTCCAGCCCGACGTTGTACGAGCTGTTGCTGTTGTCGAGCAGGCCGAACTCCTGCGCCGGGTCGTTGTAGGTGTCCTTGCCGTTGGCGTAGATCACGTTCACGTTGACCATCGAGGTCGGGCTCAGGGTGAGCACGATCGAGCCCCGGTCCCGCTTGCGGCTCGCGTCGTCGAAGAACCGCAGGTCGGGCTGCGCGCCGCCGTCGACGATCGCGGCCTCGTCGAAGCCCTCGCCCTTGCGGGTCGTGTGCTCGTAGGTGCCGCGGAGGGAGATGTACTGGTTCCCCACCGTGTCGATCGAGGCGCGGAGCGTGTTGTCCTTCAGGTCGGCGTAGGCCCGGCTGGTATGGTCGGTCTTGTCGAAGCCATAGCCGACGCGCAGGGTGGTGAAGGCGATGGGCGTGAACGAGAGGTCGGCGTTGAACGTGTTGTGCGTGATGTCGAACTGCTCGGTCTCGCCGCCGGTCTCCTCCCACACCTGGTCGAACCGCACGTACTCTTCCCCGTTGAACGTCGGGGTCGTGTTGTCGTGCTTGTTGTAGCGGTACTTCGCCGTGAAGCCCACGTACTGGTTGGGCCGCGAGGTGAAGTTGAGGGCCGCGTTGTAGGCGCGCGCGCCGGCCTCGGCCGTCGCCCGCTCGAGCTCGAGCGGATAGAGCGACGGGTTGTCGAGGATGAAGGTGTTGATCGTGAACGGGATCAGCTCGCCGTTCTGCTTCGAGTCGCCGATGGAGAACACGCCGTTGATGGTGCTGTGGTGGGCGAGTTTGCGGAGCCCGGTCACGCTCACCACGTTCATGTGGCTGTTCGGCGCGAGCGCCATGCGGCCCGTCGAGGCGCCCTGCCCGTTGCTGTAGCCCGACGAGTTGGTCGTGTCGTTCGGGCCGTAGGACGGGCTGCTCCAGACGAGCGTCTGGATGTCGTTCGTGAAGTACGACCCGTCGTAGGCGATCCGGAACATGCCCTTCGCGTTCGCCCACTCGAGGCCCGCCGTCACGTCGTTGGTCCGCTGGTCGATCGGCAGCGGCAGCTCGACGCCCGTGACGAACGCGAACGACGCGCCGTACGGCTGGTAGCCGTGCTTCTTGGTGGTGCTGAACCCGAAGTCGAGGTCGACCGCCTTGGTCGCCGCGTAGGCCAGGCCGACGTTGACGACGTCGCGCCGCTGGGTCAGGTTGAACGGGTTGGCCAGCGCGCGGTAGATCGACGGCGTCGCCAGCGCGGCCGCGTTGGCGGGCAGGCCCGCGAACACGCCCGTCTGCACGCCGTTCTGCACGACCGGGTTGAGCGAGTAGGTCGCCGTGTTGCCCGAGATGACCGGGCCCGAATACGGCGTCATCGACTCGTAGCTGTAGTTGAGCGGCGTCGAGTTCCACGAGAACGTCGCCTTCAGCTTGCCGTTCCGGTACAGGCCGTCGTAGGCCTGGTCGTTGTAGCCGATGTTCTCGGCCTTGATGTTCAGCAGATACGTGTCGGTGGCCTTGTCGAGCGAGAGGTTCGTGAAGAGCCCCGTCCGCAGGTCGCGGTAGCGCTCGAAGCGCGCCTCGTCACCGCTCGCCGAGCCAATCCGCACGCCGAAGTCCACCGAACCCAGCGTCGGGGTCACCCCGACCGGTTCGGTCGCCTGTGGCTGGGCCTGCGCCATCGCGGAGGCCAGCACAAGCGCGGCAGTCGTCATCCACACTGTTTTGCGCATCGCACTCCTCCTCACCTAACGCAGGAACGCCTTGCCCGACGGCGAATTCGAGCCGTGGATCTCCTGGTGGCAGATCGTGCACGACCGCCCGAAGATCTTGTTGGCGTTGCTCGAATTCTTCAGCAGATAGCCGTCGTAGATGGTTGGAGGATGGCGCGAGGTCACGTGGCAGCGCTGGCAGAGGTACGGCTGCTTCGCCACGAGCATGCGGTCATTGTTCGACCCGTGCGGGTCGTGACACGTCACGCAGCTCTCGGCCACCGGCGCGTGCTCCCACAGATACGGGCCGCGCTTCTCCGTGTGGCAGCTCGTGCAGCTCTCGTCCACCGTCGTTCCCGCGCGCAGCAGCTTGACGTTGGCCGAGCCGTGCACGTTGTGGCACGAGGTGCACACCAGCTCGCCCTCGCGCACCGGCATGTGGTTGAAGCGGTGCTGCTTGTTCACGATGTTCGCGTGGCACTTCACGCACAACGCCGGCTCGGTGGCCTCCTTCAGCTGCTTGGGACCCTTCGGCGTGTGCACGCTGTGGCAGGTCGTGCAGCCCACGTTGCGCGAGTCGTGCTGGCTGCCGGACCAGAGCGCGTGCTCCTTGCGGTCGTGACACGTCGTGCAGATCTCGCTCGCCTCGCGCGGCGTCAGGTTCTTCGGATTGACGATCTTCGTCTTGTCCCCGCCGCCGTCCACGTGGGCCTGGCCGGGTCCGTGGCAGCTCTCGCACCCGTGCGTCGCCGCCGGCGTCCGTTCGTCAGCGGCGAAGGCGTGCGCCGTGCCCTTGTAGCTCTGTGCTTCGTGGCAGGTGAGACACGTCTCCTCCCCCACGTACCCGTTGACCTGGGCCGGCGCCTGTGTGCCGGTCGTCACGGTGGCCGCCGCCGGCGTCGTCGCCGCCGGCACCGTCGCCACCGCCACGATCCACAACGCCAGCGCACCGGCGATGGGAACCGCAGGACCAAGGGTTCGCTTGAAGCGACCCATGTTGATCTCCTCCCCTGGCCTCGGGACGCGGCCACGACGTAATGAGTGCACGTACCTGCCGGGCGTTCGGGCCCGGACGGTCTCCCTCCCGCAGGAAACCGCGCAGGGTTCAGCAAGGGGTGTACCGCTGAGAAATTCTGCAACGACCTTCAACGCGGCACCCCGAACGTGTTGACCGGCCGTTGAAAAATCGTACATAGACCACCCCAGTACATCTGGAGCAGTCGAGCTGGCACGGAAGAACCGCCGGAATTCCGTAGAGGGCGGGACGACACCCGAACCCGCCTCGCCGGAGGTCCGGCAGTCGTGAGGCACGGGCCGAAAACCGGGCCGAAACGGAGGGGCCCGACCGAGGTGCGTCGATGACGGCTGGTGAACCCGGCAGGAGACCGGACGTCCGGGGGGGAGGATCCCGGACGCCCGGCCCCGGCCGGGGCGGTCGCGTCTCGCGCCTAGAAGAACATGAGCACCCGGAAGAAGCCGGTGTGCGCCGTGTAGGGCCGTACGAAGTAGCCGAGCAGCAGGGCGCCCTGCGGGTCGACCCGGGGCTGGCTCCCGCCAGGCGCGGGCTCGGGCGTCGCGAAGTCGTCCACATCGTACTTGTCGAACCAATAGGCCAGGCTCAACGCGGTCCGGGAGGTGAAGTAGTACCGCACGTCCACGGTGGCACGGTTGAACCGGTTCAGATTGGTCGGCAGCTGGTCGAACTGACCGAGCGCCGTCAGGCGGTCGATGTTCGGACCGCTGTAGATGAAGTTCGCGTCCGACTTGCTGTAGTCGTAGCCGAACCGGATGTCGGTCTTCTGGATCGCCTTGATGAGGTCCAGACTGGCCGAGAAGCTGTTCACCTTCTCGTCCGCGTTGTCGTACCAGTCGTAGGCCGGGTCGACAAACGTGGCCCCCGGACTGGCGTTACGCGACTTCATCATGTTGGTGTACTTCTCGTAGCCGTACAGGACGCTGAACGTCACCATGTCGTTCGGGAAGACGTCGAACCCGACCGTGTAGGCCTGGTTGTTGTTGTTCAGCAGGCCGAACTCCTGGCCCGGGTACGTGTCCTTGCCGGCCGCCACCGAGAACGTGACGTCGGTCTTCTCGTTCGGCGTCACCGTGAACAGCACCGTGCCGCGGTTCCGGTTGCGGTTGGCCACGTCGTAGTGCCGCATGTCCGGCTGCTGGCCGGCGTCGGTCAGGATCGCCTCGTCGAACCCGCTGCCCGTCCGCTTGGCATACTCGTAGGACGAGCGCAGCGTCAGGAGCGGCGAGCCGACCGAGTCCACCGAGAACTTGATCGAGTTCTCGGTCGTCGTGGCGAACTCACGGTGCGTGCGGTCGATCGCGTTCCGGCCGTAGTCCACCTTGAACGAGGCGTGCGGCAGCGCGTTGTACGCCATCCCCAGGGTGAGCTGGTTCTGGGTGATGTTGAGCTGGTCGGTCTCACCGCCGGTCTCTTCCAGCACCTGGTCGAGCCGCACGTATTCCTCGCCGTTGAACGTCGGCGTCTTGTTGTCGTGATTGAAGTAGCGATAGCGCCCCTTCAGCCAGAGCTTCGGCGCGGGCCGGGACGTGAAGTTGAGGCCGAACGTGGCCACGTCCACCTTCGCCTCGGCCGTGTCGCGCTCGAGCGGGATGGTCGGAATCGCCGTGTTGATCGTGAAGGGAATGATCGTGCCGTTCTGCTTCAGCGTCGACACCGCGAAGTTCGCGGCCACTGTGGTCCGGCGGGCCATCCGGCCCACCGCCGTGCCGCTGAACGTGTCCTCGGTGTTGCTCGGCGGCAGCGACAGCCGGCCCTGCGACGTGCCGTTGCCCGTCGTGTAGGCGTTCGAGGCCGTCGTGTCGGTCACCCGGTAGGGGCTGTCCCACACCAGCTCCTGGATGTGGTTGTCGAACTGCGAGTGCGCGAAGCCGACGTTCACCGCGCCGCGCTGGTTGCCCCACTCGAGCTTGCCTTCCACGTCCGACGTCCGGTTGTCCACCGGCGCCGCGATCTCCACCGCCTGGCTGAAGCCGTACGACGCGCCCCACGGCTGCGTGCCCTGCCGGGTGAACGTCTTCACGTGGAACGACAGGTCCACCTGCTCGGTCGGCGAGAAGAGGAACTTGCCGTCGACCGTGTTCCGGAGCGACTTCAGGTCGATCGGGTGGTAGAAGCCCAGGAAGGACGTCCGCTGGCTGGGGTTGCCGGGCACGGCCACCGCCGTCCCGGCCTGCACCGCCGCCCGCGTCGCGTAGTCCAGCTTGTAGTCGGCGTCGTACGGCGTCCGGACGTAGCCGTCGTCCTTGAAGCCGTAGTTGAGCGGCTGGCCGTCGAAGCTCACCGACGCCTTCACCTTGCCGCCGGCGTTGATCGCGGCGACGAGCATCTGGTCGTCGTAGCCCACGTGCTGCCCGCCGAACCGGACCCTGAGGTCCGGCGTGACCTTCTCGCCGAACAGGTCCAGCGCCAGCCCGTTCTTCCGCAGGTCGCTGAACCGGTCGAAGCGAGCCCGGTCGCCCGTCACGCTGGACGTGCTGAACCCGATGTTCGCCCAGATGTTCTGGTTGAATGCCGTGTCCGCCGCCTGGTCCTGGGCAAAGGTCGTCCCAGCCGAGGCGAGCAGAAGTGCGGCTGCAACTGCAAGCAATTTCGTTCGCATCTTCTTGGCCTCCTCGGTTACCGCAGGAAGAACTCGCCCGACGCCGCGTTGGACCCGTGGATGTTCTGGTGGCACACCACGCACGACCGCCCGACGATGCGGTTGGCGCTCGTCGTGTTCTCCCGTGCGTAGTTGTCGTACACCGTCGGTGGGTGCCGCGTCGTCACGTGGCAACGCTGGCAGAGCATCGGCGCCTTGGTCACGAGCATCCGGTCGAACGACGAGCCGTGCGGGTCGTGGCAGTTGGTGCAGCTGTCCACCACCGCCGCGTGCTCCCACAGATACGGCCCGCGCTTCTCCGTGTGGCAGCTCGTGCAGAGGTCGTTCACCGACGTCCCCGTCCGCAGCATCTTCTCGTTCGTGCTGCCATGCGGGTTGTGGCAGGTCGTGCACTCCATGTGGTTCGCCGGACGGTTCGGATCGTTCGAGACCGGCATGTGCGCCGACCGCTTCGTCTTCATCACCTTGTCGCGGTGGCAGGTGGCGCACGTCTCGCTGATCGTGGCCTTCTTGAGCTGCGCCTGCTGCGACTTGAAGCTGTGCACGCTGTGGCAGGTCGTGCAGCCCACGCCGCGGCTCTCGTGCGCGCTGCTGTCCCACATCAGGTGCTCGCCCCGGTTGTGGCACGTCGTGCAGACGGCACTCGCCTCGCTCGCCGTCAGCGTGCCGAACGTCCGGATCTTCGTCTTGTCCCCGCCGCCGTCGACGTGCGCCTGGCCGGGACCGTGGCACGACTCACACCCGTGCGTGGCGGCGGGCGTCTTCGCGTCGCCCGTCATCCCGTGCGGGGTGCCGTGGATGGCTTTCTTGTCGTCGTGGCAGGTGAGACAGGTCTCCTCCCCCACGTACCCACTGGCCTGGGCCGACGCCTGCGCGCCGCTCGTCACCGTGGCGGCCGCCGGCGTCGTTTCCGCCGGCACCGTCGCCACCGCCACGATCCACAACGCCAACGCACCGGCGATGGGAACCGCAGGGCCAAGGGTTCGCTTCCAGCGACCCATGTAGATCTCCTCTCCGGCCTCGGGACGCGGCCGCGACGTGGACTATGACTACGTGAACCGCCGGAGCCCGAGTGCAGGGCTCCACCCGTGCCCACCTCCCGTATGGGCTATGCCCACCACGAGCAAAGCCCGTACCGCTGAAAAATCCACCAGGCACCACGACAGATCTGCTTTTTCCGGCCATTTTCGTTCAGAAATCCAACACCCCTGACGGAAACCCGGCATGCGGTTTGGGCGCCGCCTCAAACGCCCGCCGGGATTTCGCCAGCGCGGACGATCGCGCCCCTGGCACCGGCGGCCCCCAAAAGCTGGGCCGCGTGCGGGTCTCCCAACCGCGCGCGAGGGAAGACCCGGCTGGACCGCTGGTGCGCGCGGCGCGGGCGCCTGGCACCTCGGCGAAGCGGTCGATCAGGTTCCTCGGCGCACGGGCGGCCGACCGGGAGTGCTTGCGGGGCCTCCGTGCCCGACACGGTTCGATGATCGTCGGGGGGGGGGTGCGTTCGGCGGCATGACGCCGATCAGGCCGTGCGGGAGTGTCCGGCGGCGGCCCGGAGTATGATCCCGGCCATGGCCGCATCCGCCGAGGACCTGCTTCGCACGACACCGATCTTCCGCAAGCTGAGCCCGGATGATCGCCGGCGGCTCGCGGCGGTGGCGCGGGTGAAGGTGTACGCCCGCTACGACGTCATCTTCGACGAGGGCGCGCCGTCGGACTTCTTCTACACGATCGCCAGCGGCCGCGTGAAGATCTGCAAGTCCACGCCCGCCGGCAAGGACGTCATCCTCGAAGTGTTCGGAGTGGGCGACCCGTTCGGCGCGGTGGCCGTCTACGAGGGCCGCCGCTTCCCCGCGTCGGCCGTCGCCATGGAGGACACGGTCTGCGTGCTCGTCCCGCGGCAGGACTTCTTCGCGCTGCTCGAGCAGCACCCCTCGCTCGTGCGCGGTCTGCTGCTCGGCCTGACGCACCGGCTGATCGAGCTCACCAACCGGATGGCTGAGCTGACCGGCGGCCGGGTGGAGCCGCGGGTCGCGCGCCTCTTCCTGAAGCTGGCCGACGAGAACGGCCAGGCGCGCGCCGACGGCCTCTTCATCCCGCTGCCGCTTTCCCGGCAGGAGCTGGCCAACCTCACCGGCACGACCATCGAGACCACCATCCGGATCATGAGCCGCTGGGGCAAGCAGGACGTGGTTCGGACCGAAAAAGACGGGTTCGTCATCGTGGACCGCAAGGCGCTCGAGGACCTCGCCCTCGCCTAGCGGGCCGGCCGGTCCGGGCGCCGCCTGGAACCCATCTTGCTTTCCGAATCGGCGCGCGAACGGTCTTCGTGTGCGCGGCGCACACCCGGCTCACCTTGGTCCCGTTCCCAGAGGCTGTCATGGTGGAACTGCACTGGAACGTCGTCTACGGCCCCGTGGCGTCCCGGCGGTTCGGCCCGTCGCTCGGCGTGAACCTACAGCCCCCGGACCGGAAGGTCTGCACCTTCAACTGCACCTACTGCCAGTACGGCTGGACGCGGCTCGAGGCCGACGGCAAGCTGCCGGTCTCGTCGGCCTGGCCGAAGCGCGAGCAGATCGCCCGCACCGTCGAGCGAGAGCTCACCGCGCGCGGCGCGGCCGGCGAGGCGATCGCGCGGCTGACCATCGCCGGCCATGGCGAGCCGACGCTGCACCCCGAGTTCCCGGCCATCGTGCGGGACCTGCGCACCGTTCGCGACCGGGTGGCGCCGTCGCTGCCGCTCGTGATCCTCTCGAACTCGACGACGCTCGACCGGCTGGCGATCCGCAAGGCGCTCGCCGAGCTCGACGAACGGCACATGAAGCTGGACGCCGGCGACGACGAGACCCTGCAGCGCATCAACGGCGCGACCGTGCCCGTCGAGAAGATCGTGTCGGGTCTCAAGAAGCTGCACGACGTGCGCATCCAGGCGATGTTCGTCACCGACCGCAGCGGCCGGCTCGACAACACCGGGCAGGAGGCCGTCTCCCACTGGCTCGCGGCCGTGAAGGCCGTCAAGCCCCGCGAAGTGCACATCTACACCATCGACCAGCAGCCGGCGTTTCCCTTCCTGCGCGCCGTCTCGGCCGATCGGCTCGAGACGATCGCTCGCCGCGTGCGCGACCTCGGCATTCCTGCGCTCGTGTACGCGTGACGCTTGTCCGTTC
>JAHECP010000003.1:31696-37127 GCA_024641665.1 Acidobacteriota bacterium | reverse complement strand
ACAAGGATCCCCCCGTGAGCGGACAAGGATCCCCCGTCTACTCGAAGATCTTCTCGAGCCAGGTGCCGGCGCAGCCTTCGCGGATGAGGGTGTAGCCGCGGCGCTGCAGCATCGCGAGCGCCGTCGCGGGCGGGGTTACGATGAGGCGCCGGTGGCCGCCGGCGAGGCAGGCGGTCTCGAGCGCGTCGAAGAGCACGTTCAGCACCTCGTGCGTGCCGCCGGCCGAGGTGGTGTTCACGCCCAGCTCGGGGACGCGCAGCTCCTCTTCGGCGCGCTGATAGAGGGCCAGCCCCACGAGCCGGTCGTTTTCGGTGACCTCGATGCGGGCGGCGTGGGCGAGGCGGTCGAAGCGCGGCGAGAACGGGCGCAGGCGGGGAAACAGCCGGGCCAGATCGGCCGGCGGAACCGGGTCGGCGTCCGCGCCCAGCACCTGGACGCGCAACGCGCCGCCCGGCGGCACGGCGGTGGACACGACGGCGGACTCCATGTCGGTTCGAGGTAGCAACACCGATACCAGGGCGGTGCGGGGCTCGAGATCGCCCGGAAATCCTGGCCTCGAGCGGGCTGTCCGGCACGCCGCCCCGCGCGCGTGCCGACCTTTCGTCAGTTGACTTCGAGGTGATCGAGGCCGAGCTTCTTGATGCGGTCGCCGAGCGTGGATCGCTTGATCTTCAGCACCTCCGCCGCGCGCGACTTGTTGCCGTGGCTCACCTTGAGCGCCCAGGTGATGAGCCGCGACTCCACCTCGGCCAGCCGCTCGTCGAGCGACACGGCCGGGCGCGGCGCGCTCATCTCGATGACCGGCTCGGCCACCTCGAGCTGCGGGTGGAACAGCACGCTCGCCGGCACGCAGCCCAGACGCACCTGGTCGCAGGTGCAGGTCTGCGCGATCCGCTCGCACGCGTTCTCGAGCTCCCGCACGTTGCCCGGCCACGCGTAGCCGAGGAACGCCTGCCGCACCGCCGAGGCCGACGGCTTCGGGTCCTCCCCGCGCTCGCGGAAGTAGCGGCCGAGGAAGTGGTCGGTCAGGATCGGGATGTCCTCGCGCCGCTCCCGGAGCGGCGGCAGCACGATCGGGACCACGTTGAGCCGGTAGTACAGGTCCTCGCGGAACTTCCCTTCCGCCACGAGCTGCTTGAGGTTGCGCTTCGAGCCGGTGATCACCCGCACGTTCACCGGAATCGCGCGGGTGCCGCCCACGCGCTCCACGGTGCGGTTCTGCAGCACGCGCAGCAGCTTCACCTGCACCGAGCTGGGGATGTCGTCGATGTCGTCGAGGAAGATCGTGCCGCCCTCGGCCAGCTCGAAGCGCCCGGGCCGGTCCTTGATGGCCCCGGTGAAGGCGCCGCGCTCGTGGCCGAACAGCTCCGACTCGATCAGCGTCTCGGTGAGAATCGCGCAGCTCACCGGCACGAACGGCCGGTGCCGGCGGGCGCTCGAGTAGTGGATCAGGTTGGCGACCAGCTCCTTGCCGGTGCCGGTCTCCCCGGTGATCAGCACGCTGCTGTCGCTGTCGGCGATGACGCGCACGAAGTCGAACACCGCGCGCATGCGAGGGCTGCGCCCGACGACGACCGAGTCGATGGAGAAGGTACCTCGATCCGGCATGGCGGTCCTCGAGTACTCGAAGGCCCGGTCGCTCCCGGCGGCGGGTCGGGGCCAGTCGCTACGATTGGCGCTGCCGCCGGGCGGCGCGGGGCCGTCCGGCGCTCCTCCAGCGCGTCGACATCCGATGCGACGGCGGGGCCGCGGCTACTTCGACTCGAGCGACCCGAGCGCGCGGCGCAGCCGCGCGTCGGCCTCGACGGCCACCGCCTTCAGCGTCTCGTTGCCCACGATCCCCATCGCCGGGATCGGCGCCATGGCCGACACGGCGGTGCGACCGTCGCCGCGGTCGTACACGATGACGTTGCAGGGCAGCAGCAGCCCGATCTCGAGCTCGGCGTCCAGCGCCCGGCTGGCGAGGTGGGGGTTGCAGGCGCCCAGAATCACGTACTGCCGGAAGTCCCGATCCAGCTTCTGCTTCAGCGTCGCCTGCACGTCGATCGTCGTCAGCACGCCGAAGCCCTCGGCCTTGAGCGCGTCGGTCACGCGCCCGACCGTCTCATCGAATCCCGTGGCCACGTCGATCCCGAGGCCGTACCGCGTCTCCTTCACGTTCGACTCCTCCCGGCATCCGGGCGTCACGACAGGCTGCCGGCGGCCACCGTGTCGGCCTCACCGTCGGTGACGAGCTTGCCCAGCCCGCATCGGTTGATGCGATCGCCGAGCGTCGAGCGCTTGATCTGCAGCAGCTCGGCGGCCCTCGACTTGTTGCCGGTGCTCATGCGCAGCGCCCAGCTGATCAGGTTGGCTTCGACCTCGCGCAGCCGCTCGTCGAGCGACAGGCCGGAGGAGACCGGCGCCAGATCCTCCTCGGCGGGGGCCTCCGCGGGCCCGCGCCCGTCGCCCTGGAACAGCACGCTCGACGCCACGCAGCCCACCCGCACCGTGCCGCACTGGCAGGTCTGCGCGATGCGCTCGCACGCGTTCTCGAGCTCGCGGACGTTGCCCGGCCACGGATACTGCAGGAAGGCCTGGCGGACGACGGGCGCGATCTCGGGCATGTCCTCACCGCGGGCCCGGAAGAAGCGGCGGAGGAAGTGCTCCATGAGCACGGGGATGTCCTCGCGACGCTCGCGCAAGGGCGGCAGCACGATCGGCAGCACGTTGAGCCGGTAGTAGAGATCCTCGCGGAACCGGCCCTCGGCCACGAGCTGCTTCAGGTCGCGTTTCGCCCCGGTGATCACCCGGACGTCGACCGGAATCGTCCGCGTCCCGCCGACACGCTCGATGGTGCGGTTCTGCAGCACGCGCAGGAGCTTCACCTGCACCGAGGACGGCACGTCGTCGATGTCGTCGAGGAAGATCGTGCCGCCCTGCGCCAGCTCGAACCGCCCCGGCCGATCCTTGATCGCGCCCGTGAACGCGCCGCGCTCGTGCCCGAAGAGCTCGGTCTCGATCAGCGTGTCGGAGAACAGCGCGCAGCTCACCGGCACGAACGGATGATGGCGCCGCGGGCTGGCCTGATGAATGACGTTCGCGATGACTTCCTTGCCCGTGCCGCTCTCGCCCGTGACGATCACCGTGCTGTGACTGTCGCTGATGACCCGCACGAAGTCGAAGACGGCGCGCATCCGGGCGCTCTGGCCCACCACCACACCGTCCATCGAGAACACTTGGGGGGTGTACATCTCGTGCCGATCCCGGTCAGACGACCTGCAGCTCCTCGAACTCCCGAATCTCCTCGCGCAGCGCCATCTCGACGCCCATGTAGAGCGTCATGTGCGCGCTCGGGCAGCCGGCGCACATCCCCGTCAGCCGCACCTTGGCGCTGTTGCCCTGCACCTCGAGCAGCTCGATGTCGCCGCCGTCCGCCTGCAGAAAGGGACGAACCCGCTCGAGCACCGCCTCGACCCGTTCCCGAGTCACCATGCCTGGTTCTCCCGCGCCCCCGTCCCGAGACCCCTGGGGATGCGCACATCTCGAGCCCACGCCTCACGCAGGCAACCACCCGCCGGATTTTCAGCAACCAGCGTGCCAGAAAGACGGCAGAAGAGGGGCCGAGACGGGCCGGTTTCCCGGCATGACGCGCCTCCGAGGGCCGGATCTGGGGAATATTCCGCCCGGGCCCCTGGGAAAAGTCGCCCGGCCGGGGAAGGGGCGGGCAGGGGGTCTGACCCCGTTTTCCGCCTGGGGTGGAAGCCCTACGACTTGCCAAGACCGAACTTCTCGATGCGGTACCGAATCTGGTCCCGGTTGAGGCCCAGGAGGGCGGCCGCTCGGGTCTGGTTGCCTCCGGCGCGGCCCAGCGCCTGCACCACCAGGTCGCGTTCCAGCTCATCCAGATTGACGCCGGTCGGCGGCAGCTCGAAGCCCGACGTCGCGGGGCGCGCCGAGAGCATCGGGAACTGCTCGGGTCCGAGCCGCTCGGTCTCCGCGAGCAGCACCGCCCGCTCCACCACGTTGCGCAGCTCGCGGATGTTGCCCGGCCAGCCGTGCCGCTGCAGCCGCTCCATCGCCTCGGGCGTCACGCCGCGCACCGGCTTGCGGAACTCGCGGCCGAACGCGTCCACGTAGTAGGCGACGAGCCGTGGAATGTCGCTCGGGTGATCGCGCAGCGGCGGCAGCGTGACCGGCAGCACGTTCAGGCGGTAGTAGAGATCGTCGCGGAACTTCCCCTGCGACACCGCGTCCTCGAGGTTGCGGTTGGTCGCGGCGATCACGCGCACGTCCACGCGCACGTCCGCCGCGCCGCCCACGCGCTTGAACGTCTTCTCCTCGAGGAAGCGCAGTAGCTTCGCCTGCAGCGCCGGCACCATCTCGCCGATCTCGTCGAGGAAGACCGTGCCGCCGTCGGCCGACTCCAGCAGCCCGCGCTTCTGCTGGCGCGCGTCGGTGAACGCGCCGCGCTCGTGCCCGAACAGCTCCGACTCGAGCAGCGCCTCGGGCAACGCCGAGCAGGTGATGTTCATGAACGGGCGGCCCGCCCGCGCGCTCGTGTAATGGATCACCTTGGCGGCGAGGTCCTTGCCGGTGCCGCTCTCGCCGGTCAGGAGCACCGTGGACGCCGGGCTCACGGCCACCTTCGCCAGCAGCTCCTTGAGCTGCCGCATCACCGGTGAGTCGCCCACGATGCGCTCGATCTCGTACCGCTCGGTCTGGCTGGCGCGCAGCACCCGCAGCTCGCGCCGGAGCGCCGTCGTCTCGAGGCCCTTGTCGACGAGGACCGTCACCTCGTCGAGGTTGAAGGGCTTGCCGACGTAGTGGTACGCGCCCTCCTTCATGGCCTCGACGGCGACGTCCACGCTCGAGTACGCCGTCATCATGATCACGACCGTGTCGGGGTGCGCCTTGCGGATCTGCCGGAGAAGCGTCACCCCGTCGGCGTCGGGAAGCCGGTAGTCGAGCAGCACCAGGTCCACGTCGTCGCTGCAGCGCTCGAGCGCTTCGGCGCCCGTGCCCGCTTCGAGCACGCGGTGTCCTTCCTGCCGGAGCCGCTCGACGAGCGACCAGCGAATGAGCTGCTCGTCGTCGACGACGAGGAGGGTCGCAGTGGCCATGTAGCGGCATTATAACGGTTTGGCGGGCGGGAACGGACGGGCCGAGCCGGAAAATGACCCACAGAAATGCCCGTGGAATGGGCCACGGAATGCGACACGGACAGGCGGCGCGGGGCGATGGGGTCCCCGCCCTTCGACATGCTCAGGGCGCTCTGAGCGAAGCCGAAGAGCGCGAGCGACCGAGCCGGGGTGTGGGGCGGAGCCCCATGGGAGGGCCGCGCACGGCGCGGCCCGCGAGGGAGCGGCGCGGGGCGATGGGGTCCCCGCCCTTCGACATGCTCAGGGCGCTCTGAGCGAAGCCGGAGAGCGCGAGCGACCGAGCCGGGGTG
>JAHECP010000003.1:0-31596 GCA_024641665.1 Acidobacteriota bacterium | reverse complement strand
GGGAGGGCCGCGCACGGCGCGGCCCGCGAGGGAGCGGCGCGGGGCGATGGGGTCCCCGCCCTTCGACATGCTCAGGGCGCTCTGAGCGAAGCCGGAGAGCGCGAGCGACCGAGCCGGGGTGTGGGGCGGAGCCCCACGGGAGGGCCGCGCACGGCGCGGCCCGCGAGGGAGCGGCGCGGGGCGATGGGGTCCCCGCGAGCGACCGAGCCGGGGTGTGGGGCGGAGCCCCACGTAAGGTTAGTGCGGGCCGCTCGCCAGCGCCTGGCGGACGAGGCCGACCATCAGGTCGAGATCGAAGGGCTTGTCGACCACCTGGAAGGCGCCGGACTCGAGGGCCTCCTCGACCAGCTCCGGTGTGCCGTGGGCCGTCATCATGATGATCCGGCAGTGCGGCGCGACCTCCCGGATCCGGCGCAGCAGGGAGAGGTCGTGGGAATCCGGCAGCCGCAGGTCCAGCAGGACGACGCAGACCCCGTCGGGCATCTTCTCGAAGAACCGGAGGGCACTCTGGCGGTCCGGGGCCTCGAGAACGTGGTACCCTGCGTTGGTCAGCGTCTCAGCCAGGGACCACCGGATGAGCGACTCGTCATCGACCACGAGCACGTTCTGGCGAGGGGATTTTCCCGGCTGCATGGAGAATATTTCCCAGGCCTTTTCGTCTGATTTTGGCCCGTTTTCCGGGTTGGACCGTGCGCTGAGCTGGGCCGCCGAGGCCATTGGTCGAACTCCCGGCCGGGTATCCTTCAAATCTCGCGCCACATGACCCGAGGCCCTTCCGGCACCCCCCTCGCCCCCGATCGCGGCCTGCTCCTGCTGGCCATGGCGCTGACCGTCGTCATCTTCGCGGTCAGCCTCCGCGTGCCCCTCGAGATCGCCGTCGGCTCCCTCTATCTGATCGTGGTCCTGCTCGGCCTGCGGGCGGCGAGCGACCGGTTCTCCCTGGTCGCGGCGGGGGTGGTAACGACGCTGATGGTCGTCTCCGCGTTCCTGGCGCCGGTCGAGGCGCACCGGACCGCGGGCCTCGTGAACCGCGCGCTGTCGATCGTGGTGGTCTGGATCACGGCCGGGCTGGTGCGGCAGTACAAGCGCGCGCAGCACGCCGCGTCCGCGCAGGTCGATCGGACGCAGCGCTACCTCGACGTGGCCGGCGTCATCCTGCTCGCGCTCGATCGCGCCGGCACCGTGCAGATGATCAACCGGCAGGGCGCGACGGTGCTCAGCCGTCACGAGGACACGATCGTCGGGCTCAACTGGTTCGACCACTTCGTGCCCGAGCGCCAGCGCGACATGCTGCGCCAGCTCCACGCCGACATCACGCGCACCGGGGGCGGCGTCGAGTACTTCGAGAACCCCGTGCTGCGCGCCGACGGCACCGAGCGGCTCATCGCCTGGCACAACACGCTGCTGCAGGACGAGGACGGCCAGACGCTCGGCACGCTCAGCTCGGGCACCGACGTCACCGAGGAGCGCGAGGCGACGCGCCGCCTGCGCATGTCCACCAAGGACCTCGAGGACCTGAAGTACGCGCTCGACCAGTCGGCGATCGTCGCGATCACCGACGTGCGCGGCGCCATCAAGTACGTCAACGACAAGTTCTGCGAGATCTCCAAGTACTCCCGGAGCGAGCTGCTGGGGCAGGACCACCGCATCGTCAACTCGGGGTACCACCCGAAGGAGTTCTTCCGGGGCCTGTGGCAGACCATCGCCAACGGCGGCATCTGGCGCGGCGAGATCCGCAACCGCGCGAAGGACGGCGCGATCTATTGGGTCGACACGACGATCGTCCCCTTCCTCGACGAGCGCGGCAAGCCGTACCAGTACATGGCCATCCGCAACGACATCACCGAGCGCAAGCGCGCCGAGGCGCTCCTGCGCGAGCAGACGACGCTCGCGCGGCTCGGGGAGATGGCGGCCGTCGTGGCCCACGAGGTGAAGAACCCGCTCGCCGGCATTCGCGGCGTACTGCAGGTGATCGGCGCGCGCATGCCGGCCGACAGCCGCGACCGCGCGATCGTGTCCGACGTGCAGGAACGGCTGGACGTGCTGAACGACCTCCTGCAGGACCTGCTGCTCTTCGCGCGCCCGAAGGAGCCCAAGACCGCGCCCGTGGCCGTGATCCGGCTCATCGAGGACACCGTGCACCAGCTCAAGCGCGATCCGGGCATGTTCGGGGTCGAGGTGGCCGTGCGCGGCGACAACCCGGTCGTCCAGGCCGACGCGGGTCAGCTGCAGCGCGCGCTGCTCAACCTGCTGATCAACGCGGGGCAGGCGATGCAGGGCGCCGGCCGCATCGAGATCACCGTCGACGCGGCCGACGGCGCCTGCCGCATCTCGCTCGGTGACTCCGGGCCCGGCATTCCGGCCGAGGTGCGCGAGCGCATCTTCGAGCCGTTCTTCACCACCAAGCACCGCGGCACGGGCCTGGGCCTCCCGACGTCCCGGCGCATCGTCGAGCGCCACGGCGGCACGCTGGCCCTCGACAGCCCTGCGGGCGGCGGCACGGTGGTGCGCATCGTGCTGCCGATGCGCTGAGCGGGCCCCGGGGCGCGCGCTTGCCTTTTCCGCGCGAACGCCGCAAGATCCGCGGCAGAGGCGCGCCATGATCACCATCAAGACCATCCTGGTGCCGGTTGATTTCAGCGCGGCGGCGGCGGCAGCGCGGCGCTACGGGTGCGCGCTGGCGCGCGCGTTCGGCTCGGACGTGCACCTGCTGCACGTGGTGCAGGATCCGTACGTCCAGCCGTGGGCGGCCGAGGCGTTCGGGGTCTCGCTGGCCGGCGTGCTGGACCGCTGGGAGCAGGACGCGAAGATGCAGCTCGACGCGATGCGCCCCAGCGGCGAGATGGCCGCGCGCATCCACTGCGTCACGCGCGTCGGCCATCCCTTCGTCGAGATCATCAACTACGCCGCCGAGAACCAGGTCGACCTGATCGTCATGGGCACGCACGGGCGCGGCCCCGTGGCGCACATGCTGCTCGGCAGCGTCGCCGAGCGCGTGGTGCGCAAGGCGCCGTGCCCGGTCCTCACCGTCCGCCCCGACGAGCCGCAGGTGGACGCGCTGCCGGAAGACGCCTGACGGCTCACGGCTCAGGGCGCACGGCTCAGGGAATCACGGCTGACGGGACTCGGGACTCGGGACTGGGGGCTCAACGGAGGCCGCTAGTACTGGATTCTCCGCGCGCGGGGCCGCGGCGCGCGGCGGTCGACGCGCATGCGGATGTCGACCGCGCGCACGCCCTGCGGGAGCACCTTGACGGGGTTCATGTCGAGCTCCTGGATCTCCGGGCAGACCTCGAGCATCACCGAGACGCGCAGCAGCGTCTGGACGAGCGCGCCGGTGTCCACGGCGCCGCTGCCGCGGTAGCCCTCGAGCAGCGCGCTGCCCTTGAACTCGTGCGCGAGGTCCGCGGCGTCCGCGTCGGTGAGCGGGTGGATGCGGAACGCGGTGTCGCCGATCAGGTCGACGAGCACGCCGCCGCTGCCGCACGCCACGAGCGGGCCGAATGTCGGGTCGTCGAGGCCGCCGATCAGGATCTCCACGCCGCCCGGCACCATCTGCTGCACGAAGGCGCCCGTCATGCGGTCGCGCAGCTTGCGCGCCAGGCTGCGGAACGCGCCCGCCACGGCGTCGGCGTCGCGCAGGTTGAGGCGCACCCCGCCCACGTCCGACTTGTGCACGATGGTGGGCCCGGCCGCCTTGAGCGCGACGGGGTAGCCGATCGCGCTCGCGGCGGCCACCGCCTCGTCGGCGGTCCCGGCCATGCGTGCCGTGGCCACCGGGATGCCGAAGGCCGCCGCCACCTCCTGCGCCTCGACGAGCGTGAGCCAGCCGCCGCCGCGCGCAATCGTCTCCTCGATCACGCGCCGCGCCCGGTCGCTGCGCACGTTGTCGAACTCCGGCGACCGGCCGGCCGGGCGCGCGCGCCACGCGCCGTAGGCCGCGGCCCGCGCCATCGCGATGGCCGCCGACTCGGGGAACATGTACGCGGGGATCGGCGCGAGCTTCGGCGCGGCGCCCTCGGCGCCCATGAAGGTGGCCGCCACGGCCTTCCCGCCGGCTTCCCGCGCGCCGTCCACGATGGCGGCCGCCACCGCGTCGGCCTCGGCCAGCACCGGCGGGATGTAGATGACGAGCGCGGCGTCCACGCGGTCGTCCGCGAGGAGCAGCTGCAGGGCGTTGCGGTACTCCTCGGGGCCGGCCGACGCGAGCATGTCCACCGGGTTCGCCACGCTGGCGGCCTCGGGCAGGAAGGCGCGCAGCGCGGCGACCGTCTCGTCGCCGAGCGTCGGCAGCTCGAGCCCGTTCGCCTCGCAGGCGTCGGCCGCCAGGATGCCCGGGCCGCCGGCATTGGTCAGGATGGCGAGGCGCGGCCCGCGCGGCGGCGGCTGGTGCGCGAGCAGCATGCCGACGTCGAACAGCTCCTCGAACGTGTCGGTG
Organism: Acidobacteriota bacterium; assembly: GCA_024641665.1. GTDB lineage: Bacteria > Acidobacteriota > Vicinamibacteria > Vicinamibacterales > JAHECP01 > JAHECP01. The sequence continues at coordinate 27,158 of JAHECP010000003.1, read as the reverse complement.
CGGATCACGCCCGCCTGGCGGAAGAGCGCGTCCGCGATGGCGTCGCTCGCCGCGAGCGCGCCGGTGTGCGACGAGGCGGCGCGCTGGCCGGCGCGCGAGCGGCCCGACTTGACGACCACGATCGGCTTCTCGCGCCCCACCCGCCGCGCGATCTCGCTGAACTTGCGCGGGTTGCCGAAGCTCTCGAGGTAGAGCAGGATCACCGACGTGCGCGGATCCTCGGCCCAGAACTGAATCAGGTCGTTGCCCGAGACGTCGGCCTTGTTGCCCGCCGACACGAACGTCGAGATGCCCAGGTTCAACCGGCTGATGTAGTCGAGAATGGCCACGCCGAGCGCGCCGCTCTGGGTCATCATCGCGACGTTGCCCGGGCGCGGGCAGAGGGGCGAGAAGGTGGCGTTGAGGCCGACGGCCGGGTCGGTGTTGATGATGCCCATGCAGTTGGGCCCGATCATCCGGATGCCCGCCGCCCGGATCCGCTCGACCAGCGCGGCCTCGCGCTCGCGTCCCTTCGGGCCCGTCTCGCTGAAGCCCGCCGTGATCACGACGACGCCCTTGACGCCCTTGGCGAGGCAGTCGTCCACGACGCCGAGCACGGCCGCGCTCGGCACGACGATCACCGCCAGGTCCACCGGCCCCGGAATCGCCGACACCGAGGGGTAGGCGGTCACCCCGTCCACCGCCACCGCGCCTGTGGTGACGGGCACGACGGTGCCCGTGAAGCCGTCCCGCAGGTTGTAGAACAGCTCGGCCCCGATCTTCCCGCGCGTCCGGCTCGCCCCCACGACCGCGACGACCGACGGCTCGAACAGCCGTTTCATCGACGCGCTGGCCGCCTCCTGCGCGCGCGCCGCCGCCCGCTCCTGGTACGCCTCGGTCTCCTCGAGCGACAGCGCCACGTGGAAGATGCCGCCGTCGAGCCGCCGCGTCACCTCGTAGCCCGAATCGAGGAACACGTCCATCATCCGGCGGTTCTCGCCGAGCACGTAGGCATCGAAGGCCGTGAACCCCTGCTCGCGCGCGATGGCCGCCAGCCGCTCGAGCAGCCGCGTGCCCACGCCGCGCCCCTGCAGGGCGTCGGCGATCGCGAAGGCCACTTCCGCGCGGTCCGGCGACGCCTCCACGCGCGAGTAGCCCGCCACGGCCACGATCCGCCCGCCGAGGTCCCCCACCATCGCGAACTGCCGCTCGTAGTCCACCGAGAGCAGCGCGTCGAGCTTCTCGCCCTCGAGCTTCGGCACGGTGAAGAAGCGGAAGTACAGGCTCTGGCTCGACAGCCGCCGGTAGAACTCCAGCACGCCTGCCTTGTCGTCGGGACGGATGGGCCGCAGGTGCAGCGTCGACCCGTCGCGCAGCACGACGTCGGAGTCGTACTGCATCAGGAACTCGAAATCCGCCTCGTTGAAGGCCGACTGGTCCGGCGTCACAGGGTCCCCTTTCCCTCCAACTGTACTCCCATCCGGCGCCCGCCCGCGCCCGAGACCATCCGGGCGGCGCGGCGCCCGCGCGGTGGCCGGCGTCGCCACGCTCGCGACGGCGCCGGATTCTCGGCGATCGGCGCCGCCCGGCTGCCCGCGCCACCGGGGATTCGCGCCTCGCGTGCCGGCGGAAGCGCGCCGCCCGCAGCTGGCACCGCGCTTGCCACGCTCGCCGATGGCCGTCCGACGGACGGCGAGGGGGCGCCATGGCGACGATGAAGGCGGTGGTCTTCCGCGGTCCGGGCGAGGTCGCGATCGAGGAGCGACCCAGGCCGACGCCTGGTCCCGGCGAAGCGGTCGTCCGCATCACCACGACGAGCATCTGCACGACCGACGTGCGCATCGTGCGCGGCGAGTACCGCGTGCCGCGCGGCCTGGTGCTCGGCCACGAACCGGTCGGCATCATCGACGAGCTCGGCGCGGGCCTGCACGACGACTTCACCGTCGGCCAGCGCGTCGTCGTCCCCGCCATCACGCCGTGCGGCCAGTGCTACTACTGCCTGAACGGCTCGCCGGCGCAGTGCGGCGGCACGACGGGCGGCTGGCGCTTCGGCCACACGATCGACGGCGCGTGGGCCGAGTACCTGCTCGTGCCGCACGCCGCGGTGAACCTGACGCCCATCCCCGACGGCCTCTCGGACGACGAGGTGCTGCTCGTGCCGCACATCCTGTCGGCGGGCCTGGCGGGCATCGAGGCGGCCGGGGTCCGGATCGGCGACGCGGTGGCGGTGTTCGCGCAGGGTCCGACGGGGCTCTGCGCGACGCTCGGCGCCAGCCTGCGCGGCGCCGGGCTCATCGTCGCCGTCGACGGGCTGCCCGAGCGGCTGCTGCTCGCGCGGCGCTTCGGCGCCACGACGACCGTGAACTTCCACGAGCAGGACCCGCTCGTCGTGATCCGCGGGCTGACCGGCGGCCGCGGCGTCGACGTGGCCGTCGAGGCGCTCGGCGAGCAGCGATCGTTCGAGACCGCGCTCGGCGCGGTCCGGGCCGGCGGCACGCTGTCGAGCCTGGGCGTCTACGCGGGCCAGCTCGTGGCGCCGTACGGCACGCTCGGATCGGGCATCGGCGACAAGCGGATTCTGACGACGCTCTGCCCCGGCGGCCGGGAGCGGATGCGGCGGCTGCTCGCGCTCGTCGCGTCGCGCCGCCTCGATCTCACGCCGCTCGTCACGCACCATTTCGCGCTCGACGACATCCGCGACGCGCTCGAGCTCTTCGGCAGCCGCCGCGACGGCGTGATGAAGGTCGCGCTGCACCCCGCGGTCCGCAGCCACGATCGGCTGCTCGGGGAGTCGCGCGCCGCCGCGCTGGTGGACGACGGCGCCTGAGCGCCGCGTCGCTCCCCCCTCGTGCCGGCGATCCGGTAGAATGGGGCGGACGGTTTCTTCGATCTCCGACAGCCGCTCGCAGAACGGCTCGTTGTTACCTCCGGGGAGGCAGACACATGAGCCAGAAGCACCTCATCGTCGAGCCCCCGCTGGGGCTTCGCGCCAGCCGTGGCGCCCGAGCGGCCCGGCGCCCGCGCCGCTCGCGGGTCGTTGACCGCCAGCTCCTGGCTCTCGTGCAGGCGTCGCTCGGGCGCGCGCCGGTGCGCGTGGAACTGTGGGACGGATGGTCGCCCTACCGGGGCACCGCCGACCCGGTGGCCACCGTCACGTTCCTCGGCCGCGGCTCGCTGCTGCGGGTGCTGTGGAACCCGGACCTGTGGTTCGGCGAGGGCTACATGGCGGGCGACCTGCTCGTGGACGGCGATCTCGTCGCGGCGCTCGAGGCCATCTACGCGAACGCCGCGCCCCAGTCGCTGCCGCGCCGCGCGCGCCGCCGGGCGTGGCGGCTCGGCAACACGCTGCCCCGCTCCCGCCACAACGTCCATCACCACTACGACCTCGGCAACGACTTCTACGCGCTGTGGCTCGACCGCGAGCTGGTCTACACGTGCGCGTACTTTCCCGAGGAGGCCTGCTCGCTCGAGACGGCGCAGCGGGCGAAGATGGACTACGTTTGCCGCAAGCTGCGGCTGCGGCCGGGCGAACGCGTCGTCGAGGCGGGCTGCGGCTGGGGCGCCCTGGCGCGGCACATGGCGCGGCACTACGGCGTGACGGTCACGGCCTACAACCTGTCGCGCGAGCAGATCCAGTACGCGCGCGCCCGCGCGGCGCGCGAGGGCCTCGCGGGCCGCGTGCAGTTCGTCGAGGACGACTACCGCGCGATCGGCGGCGTCTTCGACGCGTTCGTCTCGGTCGGCATGCTCGAGCACGTCGGGCGCGCGCACTACCGCACGCTCGGCGGCCTCGTCCGCCGCAGCCTGGAGCCGGGCCGCGGCCGGGCGCTGCTGCACTTCATCGGCCGCACGTCGCCCCGCCCGCTGAACGCCTGGATCCGGCGGCGCATCTTCCCCGGCGGCTATCCGCCGTCACTCGGCGAGGTCACGTCGCTGCTGACCGAGCCGTGGGACCTGACCGTCCTCGACGTCGAGAACCTGCGGCGCCACTACGCGTGGACGCTCCGCCACTGGCTGGCGCGCTTCGACGCGGCGCGCGACCAGGTGGCGCGCCGGTTCGACGAGCGGTTCGCCCGCGCATGGCACCTCTACCTCGCCGGCTCGGTCGCCGCCTTCACGACCGGCTCGATGCAGCTCTACCAGATCGTGCTCTCGCGCGATCGTGACAACACCCTGCCGGCCACGCGCGCGGACGTCTACCGCCAGTGGACGCCGGAGGGGCTCGATGACGACGGCTGACGCGATCGTGGTCGGCGGGGGTCCGGCCGGGTCGACCGTCGCGCGGCAGCTGCGCGAAGCCGGCGCCGACGTCGTGGTGATCGATCGCGCGCGCTTTCCCCGCGACAAGCGGTGCGCGGGCTGGATCACGCCCCAGGTGATCGACACGCTCGCCCTCGATCCGGACGACTACCGGCGGCGGTGCGTGCTGCAGCCGATCACCGCCTTCCGCACCTGCCGGCTGGGCGGCCGGCCCATCGACACCGACTACGCGCGCGTCGTCAGCTACGGGATCCGCCGCTGGGAGTTCGACGACTACCTGCTCGCGCGCGCGGGCGCGCGGCTCGTCACCGGCCGCGACGCGTCGCGCCTCGAGCGGGCCGGCGGCGCGTGGGTGGTGGACGGCGAGTGGCGCGCGCCGATCCTCGTCGGCGCGGGCGGGCATTTCTGCCCGGTGGCGCGCCGGCTGAACCCGCGCGCGCGGTCCGCGGCGGTCGTCGCGGCGCAGGAGGTCGAGTTCGCGATGACGCCCGCGCAGGCGGCGCGGTGCCGCGTCGCGCCGGAGCGGCCGCACCTCTATTTCTGCGCGGACCTCGGCGGCTACGGCTGGGCGTTCCGCAAGGGCGACTACCTCAACGTGGGGCTCGGCCGGCTCGACCGGCACACGGCGAGCCACGCCCGGGCGTTCCTGGCGTTCCTCGTCGAGTCGGGCGACGTGCCGCCCGACCTGCCGTCGCGCTGGCCGGGCCACGCCTACCTGTTGCACACCTCGGCGCCGCGCGAGGTCGTGGCCGACGGCGTCGTCCTCGTGGGCGACGCCGCGGGTCTCGCCTACCCCGAGAGCGGCGAGGGCATCCGCCCGGCGATCGAGTCGGGCGTGCTGGCCGCGCGCGCGATCCTGGCGGCGAACGGCCGGTACCGCCGCGAGGATCTGGCGCCCTACGCCGCCGCGCTCGGCGCCCGGCTCGACACCCCGCCGTGGCGCCGCGCGCTCGGAGCCCTGATGCCGCGCCCCGCGCGCGCCGCGCTCGGGCGCTACGTCCTGTCCACCCGCGCGCTCACCCGCCGCATCGTCCTCGACGCCTGGTTCCTGCACGCCGGCCAGCCCGCGCTGGTGTGACGGGCGTCACGCCGCACTCGCGATCACGCACGGCAACACGAAGGCACGATGCGCCCCCGGCGGCCTGCACGCCCGACGGGCACGATCGTTCGTGCCCTTCGGCATCTTTCGTGAACTTCGTGGTGCCGTCGGTGGACTCGATCGCCGCGGGACGGCCGTCAGACGTGCGCGAGGCGGTCGCGCTTCTGCACGCGCGCCACGTCGCGGGCGAGGCCGATGAGGTCCGGCGTCAGGAGATCGAGGACGTCGTCGAAGGCGATGATGCCCACCAGCTCGCCCTCGGCGCCGGCGACCGGCAGGCGGCGGATGGCGTGCGCGCGCATCTTCTGCAGCGCGTCGGAGAGCGAGGCGTCCTCGGTGATGGTGACGGGCCGCTGGCTCATTGCGTCGCCCACGCGCTGCGACTCGAGCGCGTCGGGCTCCACGGCGAGCGACCGCGTCACCAGGTCGCGGTCGGTGAGGATGCCCACCGCCCGCCGGTGGCCGCCGTGCTCCTCGACGACGACCACGTTGCCGATGCGCCGCGCGCGCATCTGGCGCGCGGCGTCCACGAGCGTGTCCTGCGCCAGGCAGATCACCACGTCACGAGTGCAGGCTTCACCGACGGTCACGCGCGCCTCCCGCAAGACAGATCCCCCCCGTGACGCCTGGGCGCCGGCTTCGGTCCCGAACGCCGCGCGGAGAGTTGATGCCCCCGGCGCGTCACGCCACGAGATCCCGCCGACCATACAGGCCGTTCTTGAGCTGGGCGAGATAGCCCGACGCCGTCAGCTCGCACAGGATGCGCTGACAACACCCGTGCTCGAGGCCGAAGAGCATCTTGGCCTGCCCGAAGGTCAGGCGCAGCCCCGGCATCTCCTCGAACTCGTTCCTGACGCGCCGAACCAGCTGCTCCCTCGTGACCCAGTCCCGCCGCTCCGTCCCGACCAGGCGGGCCTGGAACCCGAGGGGGGGACGGACGGTTCGATACACCAGACTTTCGCCCATGACCATCCCCCACTTGACCAGCGTTGATTCCACGAGCGCAAGATCGGTGCCCGACCTTCCCCTGGCGGACGCCATGTTCTTGGCCGGAAACCCCCTCGTTCGCTGAGTCGCTCGCGGAGATTCGGCGGGCTGCCGACGGGATTCTGGCGGTCACCGCTGGGACACGGTCCCGCCCCCGAACGACTGGCTTCGCCGTAAGATACGGGTCATGGCGATCCGGCTCGCCGCCGGCAAGCTCCCGGCGGCCCATCTCGCCTCCCTCGTGGACCGCCTGCGCCGCCACGACCCGCAGGTGCTCGTCGGGCCCAAGCCCGGCGAGGACGCCGCCGTCATCGAGATCGGCGGTCGCGCGCTCGTCGTCGCCACCGACCCCGTCACGTTCGCCGCCGACCGGATTGGCGCCTACGCCGTGCACGTCAACGCCAACGACGTCGCGGTGCTCGGCGCGCGCCCGCGCTGGTTCTTCGCCGTGCTCCTGCTGCCCGAGGCCTCGGCCACCGCCGATCTGGCCGAGGCCATCATGGCCGATGTCGCCGCCGCGTGCGACGCGCTCGGCGCGACCGTGTGCGGCGGCCATACCGAGATCACGGTCGGGCTCGACCGCCCGGTCCTCGTCGGCCAGATGCTCGGCGAGACGGACAGGGCCGGCGTGCTCGACAAGACCCGTCTCGCGCCGGGCGACCACCTCCTGCTCACGCACGGCGCCGCGATCGAGGGCACCGCCATCCTGGCGCGCGAGAGGCGCGCCCTGCTGGAGGGCCGGGTGAGCCCGGCGCTGCTGGACCGCGCCGCGCGTCTGCTGGACGCCCCCGGCATCAGCGTCGTCGCCGCCGCGCTCGCGGCGGCCGGCGCCGCGCGCGTCCACGCGCTGCACGACCCGACCGAGGGCGGCGTGCTGACCGGCCTCGTCGAGATGGCCGTCGCGTCGGGCCACGGGTTGCGCGTGTTCGCCGACCACATCCCCGTGCTGCCCGAAACCGCCGCCGTCTGCGCCGCCCTGGCCCTCGACCCGCTCGCGCTCATCGCGTCGGGCGCCCTCCTCGTGGGGGCCCCGCCCGGAGAGCTCGGGGCCGTTGCCGACGTGCTGGCCGTCCAGGGCATTCCAACCAGCGTGGTCGGCGAGATCCGCCCGCGCGCCGACGGCCTCACGGTCGAGCGGGGTGGCCGCGTGGCGCCCCTCGAAGCGCCCGCGCGCGACGAGATCGCACGCGTCCTCGAGCGGCCGGCTGGCTAGTCCTCCACCCGCCTCGCCCCCGAGCCCGCTGACGCGGGCGTCGGGCTCACATCGTCATTTCCTCCTCTTCCGCGATGCGCGCCACCCTCGGGTGATCGACCAGGTGCATGTCGATCTCGACCGGCGGCGCGGCCAGCCGCATCGAGAACCAGAGCGCCAGCAGCAGCACCACGACCGTCGTGACGGCGATCACGAGCAGCAGGTAGAACATCTGAGTCCGGACGGGGCTGAACAGCTCGTCCTCGGACTGCGACACCGCGACTACCCAGGCCAGGTTCGGGTAGCTCGCGCCGAGCTGGCTCGGCGCCACGCCAATCAGGTGCCGCTCGCCGTTGCCGTCCACCGCAGTGAAGGCCACTTGCAGCGTGGGATCCCCCCAGCTGGTCTCCTGCAGCCGCTCGCTCAGGAGCGTCGCGGCGAAGTACCGCGCGTCGGGTCCGTAGGGGCGCCGGCTGAACACGATCGAGCCGTCCGGCCTGACGAGCGTGGCCTCGCCCGTGCGCCCGGGCCGCGTGCCGTCCACGAACACCAGCATCTCGCGGCTGTCGGCCACCACCTTCAGCACACCCGCCAGCTCGCCCTCGCGCCCCGGCGCCGGCACCGGCACCGAGATGTCGATCGCGTAGGTCCGCGCGCTGTCGTCCCAGCGCACGTCGGCGAGGTCCACGCGCCCGGCGAGCCCGTCGCCGAACGACGTGCGCCACCAATCCTCGTCCGATTGGTCGTAGTCGCTCGACACGTCCGACGACGCCACGAGCCGCCCGTGCCGGTCGGCGAGCAGGATCTCGCGGTAGATCGAGTCGTGCATCACGATGTCGCGCAGGAAGGCGGCGGCGGGACCGTCGATCGTGTCCCGGAGCTCAGCCGGCACGCCGTGCGACCGCCACTCGTAGTCGAGCGTCTGCACGCGGTTGGCGTCGTAGGGCGCCGCCGAGGCGCGCGCGGCGGCCTCCCGCAGAACCGGGATGCGACCCATCCGCGACACGTCGATGATGCGCCGGTACATGTAGGTATCCAGCGTGGCCGCGGTCTGCTCGGCGACCTGTGACAGCTGATGCCCGTAGGTGGTGCGCAGCTGCGACTGCCCGGCCCCCAGGACCATCATCGCCCCGACCGCGAGCAGCGGGAGCGAAACGAGGGCGAACACGGCCAGGACGCGCACGTTCATGTGCGGATGGGGCATGTGGGGGTGCGGGAGGTGAAGCGGCATGTCGTCCTCCTTGGCGAGTCGCCGGACGACGAAGACACCTCGAACTGAAAGGCGGGAAACGCTCTGCTCAAATCTGGACCCCGGAAGGGGGATTGTCAAGCTCGGGCGGCGCCGGGCGGCGTCTCGCGCGCCCTTCGGGCGATGCCCCGAATCATCCCCTCGAACATCGCGGCGTGGATGGGAAGCAGGGCGTACCAGTAGAGCCGTCCGGCCAGACCCCGGGGCTCGAATTCGGCCGTCTGCCGCAGGCGGACCACGCCGTGCCGCCGCGTGGTGACCTCGAAGGACAGCCACGCGCGCCCGGGCATCTTCATCCGGGCCTCCAGGCGCAGCCGCCGGCCCGGCGCGATCGCCTCGACCCGCCAGCCGTCGATGGCGTCGCCCGGCCGGCAGTCGTCCGGGTCGCGCCGCCCCGACCCCATCCCGGGTCCGCCGAGGGCCCGATCCAGGCCGCCGCGCAGGCGCCACAGCGCGTCGCCGAAGTACCAGCCGCGGGCGCCGCCGATGCCGCGCACGACGTCGAACACCGCCGCGGCCGGCGCGTCCACCTCGAGCGTCCGGTCGTCCGCGAACCGCCGGCGGCGCGCGCCGGCCTCTCGGAGCGCCGCCTCGATCGCGGCCGCCAGCCCGACCGGCCGCACCGGGAACGCGCGGGCCGCGCGATCCGACCGGACGACGGTGGCGTTGCGCACGCCGTCGATGAGCTTGCGCCCCACCCGCGCGTGGAGCGGCGTGACGAGCGCCAGCCACAGGCTCGACAGCCGGGGTGTCAGGAGCGGCACCGAAACCAGCAGGCGGCGCAGCCCCCGTTGCCGGGCGTACTCACGCAGGATGTCGCCGTAGGACACCACGTCGGGGCCGCCAATCTCGTACACCCCCTCGGCGCCGGGCGGCAGCTCGAGCGCCGCCGCCAGATAGCTGACGACGTCGGCAATGGCGATCGGCTGGGTCACCACCGCGACCCACCGCGGGCAGATCATCACGGGCAGCCGCTCGGCCAGCGCGCGCACCATCTCGAACGACAGGCTGCCCGAGCCGATGACGATCGACGCGCGCAGCTCCACGACGGGCACGCCGCTCTCGCCGAGCGTCCTCCCTGTCTCCTGCCGGCTCGACAGGTGCGGCGACAGATCGTCCTCCGGGTCGCCCAGCCCGCCCAGGTAGACGATGCGGCGCACGCCGGCGCGCGCGGCCGCGGCTCCAAACCGCGCGGCGGCCAGCCGATCCAGCGATTGGAAATCGCCCGCCGCCGACATCGAGTGGACCAGGTAGTACGCCGTGTGGACGCCCTCGAGCGCGGGCGGCAGCGTGTCGGGCTCCAGGCAGTCGCCTTCGACCACCTCGACACCCGCCGGCGCGTCGAACCGGGCGGCGCGCCGCACGAGGCAGCGCACCGGCCGGCCGGCGGCCACCAGCGCCGCCAGCAGGCGGCCGCCCACGTAGCCGGTCGCGCCGGTGATCAGGATGAGCGAGGGCATCGGGATGATGTGACGCGGCCTCCCGGGCCACTTCGCTGCCTGTCGCAACAGAAGGGAGGCGACCGGAGTCATGGCGCCGGGAGACCGCAGCTGCCCGGGCGGCCGGGTCGGTGACCCGCCCCCGGTCCAGGTCCGCCGCTATCGCGGCAGGATGACCGAATCGATCACGTGGATGACGCCGTTGGTGGTCTGGATGTCGGCCTTGACCACCTTGGCCCCGTCGATCATCACGACGCCGTGGTCCACGTGGATCGTGGCCATCTCGCCGTTCACCGTCTTGATCTCGTTCATCGTGATCACCTGCGACGCCGGCACGGCGCCCGCCACGACGTGATAGGTGAGGATGGCGGTCAGCTTCGCCTTGTTCTCCGGCTTCAGCAGATCCTCGACCGTGCCGGCCGGCAGCTTCGCGAACGCTTCGTCGGTCGGCGCGAACACCGTGAACGGGCCCTTGCCCTTCAGCGTGTCCACGAGACCGGCCGCCTGGAGCGCTGCCGCCAGCGTCTTGAACGAGCCGGCCGCCACGGCCGTGTCGACGATGTCCTTCTCCGGGCCGGCGGCCTTGGCCGGAGCGATGGTGAGCGCCGACAGGGCCAGCGCGCCGGCCAGCGTCCACCGCGTGATGGTGCGAATGTTCTTCATGATCGTGCCTCTCCTTGCGAAACCGTGTTCCCGATTCGTTGGGTGTCGGTCTGAACCGTTGCACGCCGCCTGCGCGTCCGGCCTCGCCGCGCCGTCCCTCGACGACGCGGTCGCCAACCGGGTGGCGTCGTGTTGTCGATTGATGATAGTTCAAATATCTTTTCATACAAGTAAAAATTGGCTACCATTGAAAGTCGTGTGAGCACGGGGAAAACGCGACCGGGTTCTTTTGAGCCACGGGAAAAACCGGGGGGTTCGACGTGCTGTCAGTGACCTTGAGCGAGGGGCTGGAACGCTACGGCATCGGCGAGAAGCTGCGGCGGCTGCGGCTCCGAAAGAAGATGGGGCTGGTCGAGCTGGGGCGGCACACGGGGCTGTCGCCGGCGATGCTCTCGAAGATCGAGCGCGGGCGCCTCTATCCCACCCTCCCCACGCTGCTTCGCATCGCCCTGGTGTTCAGCGTGGGCCTGGAGTTCTTCTTCGCCGGGCCCCGCGAGCGCCCCACGGTGGCCGTCGTCCGCAGGAAGGACCGGCTGCGGTTTCCCGAACGGACCGACGGCGGCCCGAGCGCGTACTTCTTCGAGTGCCTCGACTACCCCGCCACCGAGCGGCGGCTGAACGCGTACTACGTGGAGATCGCGGCGCGGCGCGGTGACGAGACGGCCGCGCACCAGCACCCGGGCGCCGAGTTCATCTACGTGCTGCGCGGGAAGCTCGTGCTGCGCGTGGAGGACGACGAGCACGTGCTGGACGCCGGAGATTCGGTGTACTTCGACTCGGCGGCGCCGCACGCGTACAGCCGGGCGGGCGCCGCGCCCTGCTCGGCCGTCGTGGTGACGACGCCGTAGGAACGGCTCACGGCTCACGGCTCACGCCAGAGCCGGCCCCTACGTTCTCTTCTTGATGCCGAGGGCGGTGAGCTTGCCCACCATGTCCTCGCCGGCCGTGCTCACGTGCACCGACTTGTCGATGTCGAGGATCTTCCCGTCGGGCCCGATGTAGAACGTCCAGCGCCGGGCGTAGCCGCTGTCGGCCAGGACGCCGTAGGCCTCGGCGACGTTCTTCTCGGGGTTGGCCAGGATCGGGAAGTCCGCCTCGTGCATCTTGGCGAACGCGGTGTTGTCCTTGAGGGTGTCGACGCTGACCATGAAGTACTGCGCGTCGAACTGCCGGATGAGGTCGCCGCTCGCACGGAGCGACTTGCACTCGGCCGTTCAGCCCCCGGTGAAGGCCTTGGGAAACCAGGCGAGCACCACCGTCCGGCCCCTGAGGTCGGCCAGGGTGTAGGTGTGCCCGTCGCTCGCCGGGAGCGTGAACCCGGGCGCCATGTCGCCCGGCTTGAGCTCTTCGCCGGCGCCAGGGCCGCGCCCCGACACCGCCGTCATCGCGAACACCAGCATCCCGCCGAGGACCAGCAGCCCCGGTCCCGAGGTCGTCATCATGCGCCGTCTCCCGCGTGAAAGGGATGGAACGGTTCAGTGTGCCCCGAATCGCCCGGCGGGTGCAAGGGATGGCCCCCGACCTTCTACCGCCGCGGCACGCCCAGCGCGTCGAGCCGCGCCACCACGTCCTCGGCCGACGTCGCCGGCTTCACGGCCCTGTCGATCTCCACGATCTTCCCGTCCGGGCCGATGTAGAACGTCCACCGGTTGGCGACGCCCCGCGGCGACAGCACGCCGTAGGCCTCGGCCACGCGCTTGTCGGGGTCGCTCAGGATCGGGAACTTGCCGCCGCCGTGCGTGGAGGCGAACTTCTCGTTGGTCTCGAGCGGGTCCACGCTGATCATGAAGTACGCGAGGTTCTCGAACTGCTTGATCTCGTCGCCGTGGTCGCGGAACGAGTGGCACTCCAGCGTGCAGCCCTGAGTGAACGCCTTCGGGAACCAGGCCAGCACCACCGTCCTGCCCCTCAGGCCCGCCAGCGAGTAGGTCTTGCCGTCGGTGGCCGGCAGGGTGAACGGCGGCGCCGGGTCGCCGACCTTCAGCACGACCGGAGCGACCCCGGCCCGGCCCATCTGTCCGGCCGCGGCCGCCGTCACCGTCAGCGACGCCACCGCGCACACCACCATCAGCCGCTTCATGCCCGAAGCCCTCCCTTCCTCCACCTGCCGGGTTCGCGCAGGTTTGTCATGGGTTGCTGAGAGATAGGACGTCGCCTGCGGGCTGCGGGGTGCACCGGGCCGATCCGCTTGGCGCCGCCACCGGCCTGGGCTATGCTGCACTCTCGCCGGGCCGGTCCGAGAGGATGGACAACTTCTACGAGCAATTCGCGTCGGCGGCCGCTCGCTTTGCCGGGCAGGCGGCGGTGGAGGTGCAGCGGCACGACGGGCTCGAGGTGGTGCGCTACGGCGAGCTCGAGTCGATGGCCGCGCGCGCGGCCGCCTGGCTCGCCGCGCGCGGCGTCCGCCCGGGCGACCGGTGCGCCCTGCTCGCCGGCAACGACGCGCGCTGGTGCGCCGCGTACCTCGGCATCCTCCGTCTCGGCGCCGTGGCCGTCCCGTTCGACACGGCGTATCACGCCGCCCAGGTCGACACGCTCCTCGCCGACTGCCAGGCCCGGGTGATCTTCACCAGCCCCCGCTACGCGCCGGTCGCGCTCGAGGCGACCGCGGCCCTCGCCCAGCGCACGGGTCACTTGTGCGAGGTGCTGCTGCTCGCGGGCCGCCACCGGCCGCTCACGACCTTCGACGATGTGTGGGGCGAGACGGGCGGCGAGCCGCGCTGGTCAGGCGAGGCGCCGCCGCCGTGCCCGGCCGGCCCGTCCGATCCGGCGGTGGTGCTCTACACGTCGGGCACGACGTCCGACCCGAAGGGGGTCGTGCTGACGCACGGGAACCTGCTGGCCGAGCGCGAGGCGGTGTTCCAGGTGCTCTCGGTGGACGAGCGCGACGCCGTACTCGGCGTGCTGCCGCTCTTCCACGCGCTCGCGCAGGTGGGCAACCTCCTGCTCCCCTTCGCGGTCGGGGCGCGCGTCGTGTTCCTCGAGCAGGTGAACACGACCGAGATGATGCGCGCGCTGGCCGAGCGCGACATCTCGGCGTTCGTCTGCGTGCCGCAGTTCTTCTACCTGATTCACCAGCGCGTGATGAAGGAGGTGGCCGCCGCCGGACGCCTGGAGCGGCTCGCGTTCCGGACGCTCGTCACCCTCAACGGCTGGCTGCGCGCGACGCTCCGGCTCAACCTCGGGCGCGTGCTGTTCGCGCGGGTGCACGCCGTGCTGGGCCCGCGCATGCGGCTGCTCATCACCGGCGGCTCGCGGTTCGACCCGGCCATCGGCCGCGACCTGCACCGCCTCGGCTTCGACATCCTGCAGGCCTACGGGCTCACCGAGTGCGCCGGCGCCGCCGCGATCACGCGGCCGGGCGACCGCCGGCTCGCGACCGTCGGGCCGCCGCTGCCGGGCGTCGAGATTCGCATCCTGCCGGCCGCGCGCGGGCACGACGGCGAGGTGGCCATCCGCGGCCCTATCGTGATGGCCGGCTACCACGGCCGCCCCGACGCCACGGCCGAGACGCTCGCGGACGGCTGGCTGCACACCGGCGACCTCGGCGTCCTCGACGCGGCCGGCCGGCTGTCGATCACCGGCCGCAGCAAGGAGATCATCGTCCTGGCCTCGGGCAAGAACATCTACCCCGAGGAGATCGAGGCCCACTACGCGCGCTCGCCCTTCATCCGCGAGCTCTGCGTCGTCGGGCGCACGCGCGCGGGCGAGCCCGTGGCCGAGCGCCTGCACGCCGTGGTCGTGCCCGACCTCGAGGCGATGCGCGATCGACGCATCGTGAACACGCGGGAGATCCTGCGCTTCGAGATCGAAGGGCTGTCGGTGGACCTGCCCAGCCACAAGCGCATCCAGAGCTACGACATCCGGCTCGATCCGCTGCCGCGCACGACCACCGGCAAGCTGAAGCGCTTCGCGATCGAGGGCGAGCTCGACGAGCGGACGCGCGAGGGAGAGGCGCGCCCCGAGCGGCCGTGGCAGGCGGCCGACCTCGTCTGGGCCGACGACCCCCACGTGGCGCGCGCGCTGGCGGCCATCGCGGCGGCCACGCCCGCCGGGTCGGCGGTCGGGCCCGAGGCGAACCTCGAGCTGGATCTCGGCCTCGACTCGATGGAGCGCGTCGAGCTGCTGGCGCGGCTCGAGGAGGTGTTCCAGACGCGCGTCCCGCCCGAGGTGGCGCAGGGCCTGTACACCGTGCGCGAGCTCGTCGAAGCGCTGCGCCCCGCCGGCCCGGCGCGCGAGGCGGGGCGGCCGGCCCGCGGCGACGTCTGGAGCCCGCTGCTCGCCGCCCGGGGCGCGTCGGAGCCGGCGCTGCGGACGCTGCTGGAGCCGCGGCCGCCGCTGGCGGCGGCGCTCTTCGCCGTCATGAAGATCGCCGCGGGCGTGGCGCGCCTCGCGCTCCGGCTCGAGGTGCGGGGCCGCGAGCACCTGCCCGCGTACGGCCCCTACATCCTCAGCCCCAACCACCAGAGCTATCTGGACGTGTTCCTGCTGGTGAGCCTGCTGCCCTTCCGCGCGTTCCGCGATCTGTTCTTCGTCGGCGCGAGCGAGTACTTCGAGTCGCCGTTCCGGCGGCGGCTCGCGCGGCTCATCAACGTCGTGCCGGTGGACCCCGACTCGAACCTGCTGCGCGCGATGCAGGCGGGCGCGTTCGGCCTGCGCCACGGCAAGGTGCTGGTCCTCTTCCCCGAGGGCGAGCGCTCGATCGACGGCGCGCCGAAGGGGTTCAAGAAGGGGGCGGCGATCCTCTCGGCGCACCTGCGGGCGCCGATCGTGCCGGTGGCGATCGACGGCCTGTTCGAGGTGTGGCCGCGCGGGCGACGGTTCCGCTGGCTGGCGCTCGTCCCGTGGGTCGGGCCCCGCGCGCGCTGCCGGTTCGGCGCGATCCTCGAGCCGGCGGCACTGCCCGAGCCGAGCGCGCCGCCGTCCACGTTCGAGCGCGCGTACGAGCGCGCCACCGAGCGCCTGCGCACGGCCGTGGTGACGATGTGGGCGGCCGCACGCGCGCTGGACCGCGCCGCCGCCGGCCCGGCGCTCGGCCACCCCGATGGAGAACCCTGATCATGTCGCATCGTCCCGTCCTCAGCGATCGGCTGCCGACACCGGTGGGCCCCTACTCGCCGGGCATGGCCTTCGAGCGCCTGATCTTCGTGTCGGGCCAGGGCGCGACCGACCCGGCGACGGGCCGGCTGGCCGGCCCCGACATCGAGACCCAGACCGCGCAGGCGCTGAAGAACGTCGCCGCCATCCTGGCGGCGGCCGGCTCGAGCCTGCAGCACGTGCTCCGCTGCGGGGTGTTCATCGTGGACATGCGCGAATTCCAGCAGATGAACACCGTCTACGAGCAGGCGTTCGGCGGACACCGGCCCGCGCGCACCACCGTGCAGGTGGCCGCACTGCCGCACCCCGGCCTGCGCGTGGAAATCGACGCCATCGCATACAAACCGAGCTGACGCTTGTCCGCTCACGGAACTGACGCGGGTTCGTTCACGGGCGCTGACGCGGGTCCGTTCAGCGTGACGCTCCCGAACGGACAAGGATCACTCCGTGTAGTAGACTTTCCCGTTGGAGGCAAACCCCAGATGGATCGGCTGAAATTCGGCGGGATGGGCTGTCTGGCGCAGGCCACGGCGATGGTCGTGCTGGGGGCGGGGCTGTGGGTCGGGTCGGCGGCGCTCGAGGCCTCCGCGTCGCCGCAGGCGGCGCTCCCGACGCCCGAGTCGGTGCTCGGCTTCAAGCCCGGCGCCGACTACCACCTGGCGACCTACGACGAGTCGATCGCCTACTTCAAGCAGCTCGACGCCGCGAGCGACCGGCTGCAGCTCGTCGAGGTCGGCCGCACCTCCGAGGGCAGGCCCTGGTACGTCGCGATTGTGTCGAGCGCGGACAATCTCGCCCACCTCGACCGCTACCGCGAGATCGCCCGGCGCCTCGCGCACCCCGACGGGCTCACCGACGCCGAGGCGCGGCAGCTCGCCGCCGAGGGCAAGGCCATCGTCCACATCGACGGCGGCCTGCACGCGAGCGAGGTGGCGCCGGCGCAGCACACGATTCAGCTCGCCTACGACCTGGTGTCGGGCGCCGACCGCGACCCGCGCATCCGGCGGATTCTCGACAACGTGATCGTGCTGCTGTGGCCGTCGGTCAACCCCGACGGCCAGAACATCGTGGCCAACTGGTACAAGTCGAACCTGGGCACGCCGTACGAGGTCGCGCCGCTCGTGCAGCTCTATCAGAAGTACGTCGGGCACGACAACAACCGCGACGGCTACATGCTCAACATGATCGAGTCGCGCGTGATCGAGCGCACCTGGCGGGCGTGGGAGCCGCAGATCATCTACGTGCACCACCAGACGGCGCCCTTCCCGACGCGCATCTGGCTGCCGCCCTTCGCCGATCCCGTCGGCCTCGAGGCGCCGCCGCTCATGTCGCGCGAGGTGAACACCGTCGGCATGCTGATCGCGCAGGCGCTCGAGGAGCACGGGCAGGTCGGCGCGACGCACATGGGCACCGGCTTCGACGCGTGGTATCCCGGCTACATCGACTACCTGCCGATGTTCAAGAACATCGTCGCGTTCTGGACCGAGACGGCGCTCTACCGCTACGCGACGCCGCACTACTACACGCTGTCGGACTTCCCGCGCGACATGCAGGATCTGCGGCCGCAGTCGCTCTACTCCAGCCCGTGGAAGGGCGGGTGGTGGCGCCTCGGCGACGCCGTGTCGTACATGCTCACGGCCTCGACGGCGGTCCTCGACTACGCGGCGCGCTACAAGGACGAGCTGCTCTACAACCGCTACCAGGCCGGCCGCGACACCATCCGCGAGTTCCGCAGCGGGCCGCCCTACGCCTACGTCGTGCCGCAGGATCAGCGCGACCCCGTCGCGCCGGTCGAGCTGCTCCGCCGCCTCGCGTTCAACGGCGTCCGCGTGTCGCAGCTCACCGCGCCCGCCGCGATCGACGGCGAGCGCTACCCCGCCGGCACGTGGGTCGTCCCCACGGACCAGGAGTACGGCCAGCTCGCCAGGCAGGTTCTCGAGGTGCAGCACTACCCCGATCTGCGCGAGTACCCGGAAGGGCCGCCCGAGCAGCCCTACGACGCCGCCGGGTGGACGCTGCCCTATCAGATGCACGTGCAGGTCGTCGCGTCCACGGCCCCGCTCGACGAGGCGACGCGCGCGGCGCTGAAGCCGGTCGAGGGGAAGGCGCTCGATTGGCGGACGGCCGGCGACGCCGACGCGGCGCCCTTCGACAGCGTGCCCGGCCCGGGCTTCGACACCGATGCCAACGCCGCCGGCATCGTCCCGCTCGTGCCCAGGGTGGGCGGCAGCGGGCCCGTGCTCGTCGTGGACGGCGGCCAGAACAACGCCTACCGCGCCGTGAACGCGGCGTGGAAGGCCGGCGGCACCGTGCACGTCGACGCGCGCGGCCGCTACGCCATTTCGGGCGTGGCCGACAGCACGCTGGCCGCGTGGGTGCAGTCGCTGGCGCTGCGCGCCGACCGCGCGGCCAGCCCGTCCGGCGTGCGGCTGCAGAAGCCGCGCATCGGCCTCTTCCGCCCGTGGACGGCCAGCATGGACGAAGGGTGGACGCGCTGGCTGCTCGAGCAGTACGGCTTCGACTTCGAGAGCCTCTACAACGCCGACGTCCGCGCCGGCGACCTCGCCGCGCGGTACGACGTGATCATCATCGCCGACGAGCGCCCGCGCACCATCCTCCAGGGCTACCAGGAAGGCACCGTGCCGCCCCGCTACGCGGGCGGCATCGGCGAGGCCGGCGTGCGCGCGCTCGACGAGTTCGTGCGCGGCGGCGGCACGCTCGTCTGCTTCAACTCGAGCACCGCCTTCGCCATCGACGCCTTCCATCTGCCGGTGAAGAACGTGGTCGCCGGCCTGCGCCGGGATCAGTTCTTCGCCAACGGGTCCATCCTCCAGGTGACCCCGGACACGTCGCACCCGCTGATGGCCGGCATGCCCGACCGCGCGGCCGTGTTCGTCGATCGCAGCCCGGTCTTCACGATGCTCGCGGGCTTCGAGGGCGCCGTGCTGATGAAGTACCCCGAGAGCGGGTCGCCGCTGATGTCGGGCTACCTGCTGGGCGAGTCGCACGTCGACGGCTACGCCGCCGCCGTCGACGCCCGCTACGGCGACGGCCACGTCGTGCTGCTCGGCTTCCGCCCGCAATGGCGCGGGCAGCCGTTCGGCACCTTCAAGGTGATCTTCGCCGCCGCGCTCTTCCACGGCGAGGTGGCCGAGAAGGCCGCCGGCACGAAGGGGTTCTGGGTCGCGCCCGCCGAGCCGGACGCGAAGCCGCAAGGCGGGAAGGGACGGTAGGACCCGTTACAGGCCGAACCAGGCGAGCGGCAGCCACGCCTTCAGCTTGTCCACGTACGGCTGGACGAGCTCGCGGTTCTTCGGCGGGGCCTCGCCGGGCGCCGGCGAGGACTTGACCCTCACGCCCTCGTCGCGGCTCGTGAGCGCGTGCCGGATCGACTCGACGTCGATGCTGGTCACCAGCAGGCCCGCCGCCTCGTACATCTGGCGCCGCACCCACTCGTACTCCTCCAGCGAGAAGCCCGCCTTGTTGAGCGCCTCGATCTGCGCGCGCTTGCCGTCCTCCACCGCGCTCATGACGTCCTGGTAGACGTCCATCACCGTCCCGATCGGCACCGTGCGCCCCGACTTCACGGCCTGCTGCAGGTCGCCGGCGCGCCGCGCCAGCTCGTCGAAGCGGTGGCCCAGCGCGTCGCGCACCGACTGCTGCACCCGCGCGAACCGCTCCGCCATCGCGGGCGTCAGCTCGCCCGAGGCCGGCGGCACGAACGGCCCCTTCCGCGTGATGCCCCGGTCGAGATCGCCGATGGCCACCGTCCGCTGCATCGCCGCCAGGTACTCGCGCGTCGGCTCGACGATGTGGACGTAGGCCCAGAAGGCGCCGGCCGCCGCCAGGATGGCCAGGACGCCGAAGCAGCCGAAAGCCAGCTTGCGCATCACGGGTGCATTGTAGATCGGGGGTCAGAGGCCGGAGGCCGGAGGTCAGCGGCCGTTCACCGGCCTCCGGGCCCCGGCCCCCGGCCTCCGTGGTAGTCTCGTCCCTGCATGCCCCGGTTCAGGCTCCTCGTCGAGTACGCGGGCACCCGCTACAGCGGCTGGCAGATCCAGAAGAACGCGCGCACGGTGCAGGGCGAGCTCGACCGGGCGGTGCGCCAGGCGCTCGGCACCGACCGGTTCGAGCTGTACGGCGCCGGCCGCACCGACGCGGGCGTGCATGCGCTCGGGCAGGTGGCGCACCTCGACGTCGCCGTCGCGCTCGCGCCCGAGGCGCTCGGCCGGCGCCTCAACGACGAGCTGCCGCCCGACATCAACGTTCTCCTCGTCGAGAAGGTGACGCACCGCTTCCACGCGCGGCACTCGGCCGTCGCGCGCACCTACCTCTATCAGGTCGCCCGGCGGCGCACGGCGTTCGGCAAGGCGTTCGTCTGGTGGGTGAAGGATCCGCTCGACGCCGGCGCGATGCGCGAGGCCGGCGCGCTCTTCACCGGCCTGCAGGACTTCCGCTCGTTCACCGACGACGAGCCCGAGGAGAAATCCACGAAGGTGCGGCTCGAGCGGCTCGAGGTCGCCGAGGCCGGCGATCTGATCCTGATCCGCGTGCGCGGCTCGCACTTCCTCTGGAAGATGGTCCGCCGGCTGGTCGGCGTGCTCGTCGAGGTCGGCCGCGGCGCGCTCTCCCCCGCCGACGTGAAGGGCTTTCTCGCGCGGCCGAGCGGCGCGCCCGCCGAGCTGACCGCGCCGCCCTCGGGCCTGTTCCTCGAGCGCGTGCACTACGACGAGGCCGCGCCCGACCCGCCGATCGCGCCCGCCGTGGCCGTGCCGACGTCCGGCGGCCGGTAGGCCCCTGCCTCACTCGCCCGGCGCGTCGGCCCGGCGGGCCTCCCGCTCGAGACGCGCGGCGACGACGCCGACGAGCCGTTCGATCTGGGCCGCGCAGCTCGCGTAGTCCTCGAGCGCGCCGCCGTACGGGTCGGCCACCTCCTCGCCGGATCCGGCGTACTCGCCGATGAGGAGCACCTGGCCGTGCCCGACGATCGCCAGCGCCTCGGCCGTCACCTCGCGGTCCATCGTGAGGAGGATGTCGGCGCGCAGGTGGGAGCGGAGGCGGCGGGCGCGATGGCCCGAGAGATCGAGGCCGTGGTTGGCGCGCATCACGCTCACCGTCTGCGGGAGCGGGCCGTTGCCGTCGGCGGCAATCGTGCCCGCCGAACCCACCTCGACGTGCCCGAGCGCCGGGCGCTCGTCGATCAGGCGGCGCATGAACGCTTCGGCCATCGGGCTGCGGCAGACGTTGCCGGCGCAGACGAACATCAGGCGGACGGTGTCGTCCATACGCGTCCCTCACCGCTTGCGCCGCGCGAGGAGCAGCGTCAGCAGACCCAGCAGGATCTCGTCGATGAACGGGATGACGTCGGGAATGATGAGGTCGGCCACGAACAGCGTGGCGACGAGGACGAAAAGGTACGGCGACCGCAGGCGTCCCAGGTAGCGCAGGAACGGCGACAGCAGCGGCCGCAGCAACCGGGTCATCGCTCCTCCCGCGCTTTCACGAACGCGGCGCGCACCGGCGGCGGCATCACCGAACCGGCGCCGTGGACCGACTGCCAGATCACCTGGTTCAGCTCGAGGTCCGGCGCCCGGTCGGCCTCCTCGAAGTTCATGCGCATCGACGCCTCGGCGCCCGGCGCGTCGGGGCCGTTCCGCTCGTCGAACGACACCTGCGCCGGCTTCACCTGATAGGAGCCGGGCGCGGGCGTCGGCGTGAACGCGCCGTAGAGCGGGCGCGCGGCCGCGTCGTACTGGCTCATCGGCGACAGGCCGAGGATGAGCTCCATGGTCCGCAACACCGACGCCGTCGTGTACAGCGTGGAATCGGTCGCGCCGCGGCGCGCGAACGGGCTCGCCACGAGCAGCACCGAGCGATGCGCGTCCACGTGGTCCGGGCCGTTCTGCGCGTCGTCCTCCAGGACGAAGATCGCCGACTCCTTCCAGAAGCGGCTCGTCGAGATCGCCTCGACGAGGCGGCCGAGGGCGAAGTCGTTCTCGGCCACCATGGCGCGCGGCGTGGGCGCGCCGGGGCGCGTGCCGAGCGTGTGGTCGTTGCCGAGGCGGATGATGTTCAGGCGCGGCAGCTCGCCGTTCGCCTCGAACTCGCGGAACTCCTTCAGCCAGGCGTCGACGCGCCGGGCGTCGGGGACGTCCAGGTCGAACGGCTCGTAGTCTGGACTCACCTTGCCCTCGAGGCCGGGCACCGACGCGCGCACCGGCTGTCCCTTGCCGCCGCGCTCGGCGAACTCGCCGTAGCTGCGCACGCTGACGCCCGCGCGGTTGGCGAAGTCCCAGATGTAGCCGTCGGCCGGCGCCGCGATGTTGCCGAACGCGTTGCGCGCCCGGCCCCCGCCCTCGCTGAGGTAGAGGCCGCCGCGGTTGCCGTAGTAGGTGGGCCACATCTTCTCGACGAAGTCGGTGGCGTAGGCCGCCGTCGAGTAGGCGTGGCCGTCGTAGCTCACCTCGGCGTTCACGTAGAAGTTGTCGAAGAGCACGAACTCGCGCGCGAGCGCGTGCGCGTTGGGCGTGACCGCGGCGCCGAAAAGCGCCAGCGCCGGGTCGCCGTTGCCGCGGTCGACGTCGCCCAGCACCTGGTCGTACGTGCGGTTCTCGCGAATGACGTAGAAGACGTGCCGGATGGGCGAGGTCCCGCCGACCTTCTGCGGGATGGGCGAGTCGCGCGGCGCGTCGGCCGGCGCCAGCCGGCTCGCATCCGAGTACGGCGTGATCGCGTACACCCGCTTCGTCAGCGCCTCGAGCGCCGCCTGGTCGGGCGCGGGCACGAACGAGAGCGCGCCCTGCATCATGCCGGCGCTGTACTGCCCCGCCATCCCCTGGCTCCCGCCGTTCGGCCCGCGCGGGTTCGCCTGCGACATGAGGCCCTTGCCGCTCAGCACGAGCAGGCGCCGGCCGTCCTCGTCGAACAGCACGCCGGTCGGGTACCAGCCGGTCGGGATGAAGCCCTCCACCCGGCTGGCCGCGGCCTCGCCGACGTCCACCAGGGCCACCGTGTTGTTGTCGGCGTTGGCGACGGCGAGCGTCTCGCCGTCGGGCGAGAGCGCCAGCGCGTCGGGCGTCGAGCCGGCCGGCGCGTGCGGGAAGAGCGCGATCGAGATCTGCTCCACCGCCTTGCGCGAGACGGTGTCGATCGCCCACACCGTGTTGCGGTTGGCGCAGGCGACGAACAGACGCCGGCCGTCCTTCGAGAAGACCATCGCGTTCGGGTGCTCGTCGGTCGCGATCTCGCCGAGGCGCTCGAAGGTGCGGGCGTCGAACACCGCCACCTTCGCCGCGCCCCAGAGCGACACGTACAGCGTCGAGGCGTCGGGCGACAGCACCACCGCGTAGGGCTCGGCCTCGAGGTCGACGCGCCGCAGCACCACGCGCTCGTCGAGATCGACCACCGTGAGCGCGCCGCCGAGCATCTGCAGCGTGTACAGCCGGTGGCCGTCGGGGCTCACCGCCAGGCCGCCGAGAAAGCCGCTCGGCTGGCGCTGCGGCCAGCCCCGCCGCAGCTCGGGCTCGCCGAGCGGGATCTTCTCGTGGCTGGCGAGCTTGCCCCTCTCGTAGGTGAACACATAAACGGCGTTCTCGGCGCCGCCGGCCGAATACAGCCGCGTGCCGTCGGGGTCCCACGCCAGCCCGTACCAGGCGTTGTCCACCGGCACGGTGGCCGTCACCAGCTGCAGCTTCAGGTCCACCATCGTCAGCGTCGGTTTGTTCCAGCCGTTGTTGGTGATGACGGCGTAGCGATGGTCGGGCGTCTCGACCATGTTGAGCGGCAGATCGCCGACGACGAGGTGCGTGCCGGCCGGGGCGATCGTCCAGCCGTTGGGCAGGAGCGTGGCGCCGCCGCCGACCACGCCGGGCAGCTGCGGCCCGGCCGGGCCCCGCCGGGCCCCGCCGATCAGCCCGCCCGCCACCGCCGACACGAGAATCAGGAACACCGAGAGTCGCACGCGTGAGGTCATGTCAACCAGATCTTAGCGGAGGACCGTGACGATTGGAAAACGCACCCGTGGTGATTCCCGGGGATCCCGGAGCACTCGTCTGCGGTATCCTTCAGCCAGAATTCCCGGAGCTGGTGGGCGGCGGGTATGCTCCCCTTCCTCCTGCGGCACCCGACCGGAAGCCCCTTCCTGGTGTACGATTCGCCGCACAGCGGCCGTTTCTACCCGGACGACTTCCACACGAAAGCCACGCAAGGTCAGCTGCGCCTCGCCGAGGACGCCTACGTCGACGACCTGATTGGCGCGGCCGTGGCGCGCGGGGTCGCCGTCCTCGATGCCACGTGGCCCCGGACCTACGTCGACCTCAACCGCGCCGAAGACGACCTCGACCTCACGCTCCTCGCCGACGAGTGGCCCGCGCCCGTCAAGCCGACCGAGCGGACGCTGCACGGCTTCGGCCTCGTCCGCCGACGTGGCCCTCAACGAACCGTACCGGGGCGGCGAGATCCTCCGCCGCCATGGCCGCCCCGCCGCCGGCGTGCACTGTCTGCAGATCGAGATCAACCGCGCGCTCTACCTCGACGAGCCCATCGTGACGCCGCACGAGGGAATGGCAGCGGTCCGTCGCGACATCGACCGGCTCACCGAGGTCCTGGTGGAGGCCGCGCTGGCACGCGCATAGGGTGCACCGGAGTGCACCGGGTGCGCGGAGGTGCACGGTGGTGCGAGGAGGCGCCGCGTCTGACGATGGGGCGCGTCTTCTCTCGGACTGGACCTGATGAAGGTCGCGCGCCATTGAAGCGCCGCGCCACCTGGCACCCTCGTGCATCGTCTGCACGATGTGCACCTTTGTGCACCTGGTCAAGCGTCCACAATCACCGAGCAGCACGTCACCCCGCCCTCGGCCTTGGCCAGCTCCGACAGGTCCACCGGCTCGACCCTCACGCCGCGCGCCTCGAGGCGCGCGCGCGTGCGGGGAAACTGCGCGCCGTGGATCGCGGTGCCGCGCACAAGCAGTGCGTTCGCCGCGAAGGGCTCCGCGGGATCGACGTCCACGAGGTCGAAGCCCTCGAAGGCGCCGGCGTCGATCCACGCGCAGTTGACGACGAGCCGCCGCTCCCCCACCCAGGTGATCGCCGACTTCAGGTGGAGGCAGCCCGTCACCGGCACCTGGCGCGCGTCGTAGCCGTACGGCGCGACGGCCGCGCGGAGCTGCGCGAAGCCCGCGTCGTTCGTGCGGCCGGACCGCCCGACGAACAGCGTGCGTCCCACGCGCAACACGTCGCCGCCCTCGAGCGTCCCCGGCGCCTCCACCCGGACCACGGGCCGCAGGGGTGTGAGCGCCTCGGCCATCGACGCCAGCTCGGGCCGCCGCGACGCGGCGCCGGGCCGCGCGAGGACGGCCACCTCGGCGACGACCACCGCCGTGTCCTCCACGAACACCGCGTCGGCCAGATCCGGCGCGTCCGCGAGCCGCCTCACCTCGCACCCGAGCGACGCGAGCCGCGCCTCGTAGGCGCGGTGCTGCGCCCGCGCGCGCACGAGATCGATCGGCTGGCGCGCGAGGTGCGTCAGCTCGCAGCGGACGATGGCGTCGCTCACGTCACGGGTGATCGCGATCACGGCCGGTGCGTCTCAAGGTGCACACGGGTGCACGGGGTGCACGGTGCACGAAGGTGCTCGGTGGCGCGATCGTTTGATGGCGCGCGACTTCTTTCAGCAAGTAAGACGCGCCCCATCGTCAGGCGCGGCGCCTCCTGGCACTTCGTGCACACGGGTGGACCAGCTGCACCTGGGTGCACCTCCTGCAGCCCCGTCACTCCTCTTCGCCGGCGGCCTCGACAATGAAGACGCCCGCCTCTTCGCGGACGAGCATGAGGCCGTGGCGCATGCGGAAGCCGCACGAAGGGCAGGTCGACGAGCCGGTCTGCTCCTCGACGCGCTCGGCGTCGTCGTCGAGCGCGAGGTTCACCGGACGGTACCAGTCCTCGTACTCGTGATGGCACTTGGGGCACTCGATCGCGATGCGGCGTGGAGACGGAGATGGTGACGTCATGAGCGGTCAATCCTGCGGGCGGCGCAGGCCGTCGGCCCGCGCCCGTACGGTCCCCATTGTAGGCGGAAAGACGGAGCCTGACCCGACTTTCCCTAGTGGTGCGGGAGCGGCGAGGCCGCAAACGAGATCGGCTCGTCGCGCCAGCCGTCCTGCGGCGACCAGGCGCGCACGATCTGCGGCTTCAGGCGCTCGGGGCACGCAGCCGCCGTGTGCGTGAGCCGGCCATCCAGCTCGAGCCGCCGGTGGCATTCCCAGTACGCGTCGTTGAGACCGCCGTCGTCGATGCGCAGATCCGAACCGAGCCGGTAGATTGCGCTGGCGCCCGACGGTCCCTCGACGGTCGTCAGCTTGATCGAGAGGCCCACCGGGATCAGCTCGCGCACCGACGCGGCGGGCGACGTGCCGAACGCGGCGAGCTCGGTGCGCGGCAGCAGGAAATAGCGCGCGACGGTGCCCGTCGGGCAGTCGTCGCAGTGGTAGGGGCTGCCGGGCGTCTGCGGCGAGGTGGCCGCCGGGCCGTCCGCGTCGACGACGGCGAGCGACGGCCGCGCGTACTCGTCGTTCTCGCCCGCCGCGAGCAGGTACGTGCGCGGCCCCGCCTGCCAGCGCCGCAGCGCGTAGATGGCGCCGGACTGCACGAACATCGTCCGCGCGTCGCCGTCCGGGCCGACGCGCGTCACCACCGACGGCCACCGGGTGCCGCTACGGAAGGCCAGCCACACGTCCTTTCGGCCGGCGGCCTGCGGCACGAGCCATGTGAGCAGCGTCCAGGGACCCGTGAACGTGCGGCCGCCGAAGCGGAACGCCCAGTCGGGCGAGTACGTCCACCGCAGGCGGCCCCTGGCCGACAGGCAGTAGAGCGTTTCGCCCGACCCCTCGTCGTCGCCGAGACGGATGAACACGAGCACCTCGGGGCGTCCGTCGCCGTCGAGATCGGTGGCCGCGATCGACTGGAGCGAGGTGGGGCCCTCCTGCCCGGCGATGGTGATGGTGGCGCCCCGGGGAAACGGGTAGGTCCAGATGACGCGGCCGTCGGCGGCGAGCGCCTCGAGCGTGCGGCCCCGCAGCGCGAAGCGCGCCGGGGCTTCTTCCGTGGCGCGGGTCCAGACCGCCCACGCGCCGGCGGCCGCGAGGACCGCGACGAGGGCGAGGGCGATCGGGCGCGCCTGGCCGCGGCGCGGGGGCA
>JAHECP010000245.1 GCA_024641665.1 Acidobacteriota bacterium | reverse complement strand
CCGAGCGCGCCGTCCCGGCCTCCCGCGCGGCCACCGCGCCCGCGCGCGCCAGAGGCTTCGTCGAGACGCCGGTGTTGACGGTGTTCGACGAGAGCGCCGACATCAAGACGTTCCGGCTGCGGCGTCCCGAGGGCTTCGACTTCGTACCCGGGCAGTTCCTCACCATCCGGGTGCGCGCCGACGGCCGGGATCACGCGCGCTGCTACTCGATCAGCTCGCCGCCCGAGGCGTCGGGCTACCTCGAGATCTCGATCAAGCGCCAGGGCGTCGTGTCGAACACGCTGCACGCAACGGCGCGCCCGGGCGTGTCGCTCGCGGTGAAGGCGCCGGCCGGCTCGTTCACCTACCCGTCCGGCGACGATCGGCCGCTCGTGCTCGTGGCGGGCGGCGTGGGCATCACGCCGCTCATGAGCATGGCGCGCCACGCGATGCTCGCCGAGCCGACGCGCCCGGTGACGCTCGTCTACTCGGCGCGCTCGTGGGACGGCCTCGCGTTTCGGGACGAGATCCTGACGGCGGCGCGCCGGCACCCGCACTTCACGGCGCGCTTCGCCGTGACGGGCGGCTGCGATCGGTCCGACGTCTACCCGGGCCGCATCGACGCCGCGCTCCTGCAGGCGGCGGCGCCCGAGCTCGCGCACTCGATCGTGCTGCTGTGCGGGCCGCAGCCGATGATCGACGCGCTCCGGGAGGGCCTGCCGCCGGTCGGCGTCGCGCCCGCGCAGATCCGGTTCGAGGTGTTCCAGGCCGCGGTCGCCGCGTCGGCGTCGCACGCGGCCCGGCCGCCGGCGCGGGTGAACGGCGCGGCGCACCGGATGAGGTGCGCGCGCTCGGGCCAGCACGTCACCGTCGAGCCGCCGCAGACGCTGCTCGATGCGGCCGACGCGGCCGGCGTGGAAATTCCCTCGCTCTGCCGCGCCGGCGTGTGCGGCACCTGCCGCACGAAGGTGATCGACGGGCAGGTGGCCTGCGCGTCCGACATGCTCGACGACGAGGACCGGCGGGACGGCTACGTGCTGGCCTGCGTCGCGACCCCGCAGAGCGACTGCACGGTGGACGCATGAACGGCGACCTGACGTCCTCGATCCGGCCGATGTCTCGCCCGGCCCGGCCGGCGCGCGCGGCGGGCGCCGCGTGGTTCTCCCCGACGGTGCTGCGGAGCGCCGTGGCGCTCGGCCTGCTCACCTCGGCCGCCATCGCGGCGTTCGTGCTCGTCGGGCTCGGGGGCTCGCAGTACTACACGACGCCGCTCGCCGTGCGCGGCTACGCGCCCGGCCACGCGCTGCTGCGCCCGTCGGGGCCGGCGGGCCAGATCTTCGGCATCGCGGGCGTCGCGCTGATGCTGGTGCCGTTTCTCTACACGCTGCGCAAGCGGATCAAGCGCCTGCGCGCGGTCGGCAACCTGAAGACGCTGCTGGAGGTCCACATCTTCTGCGGCATCGTCGGGCCCGTGCTCATCACCTTCCACACGTCGTTCAAGTTCAACGGGCTCGTGTCGGTCGCCTACTGGTCGATGGCGATCGTCGTGGCGTCGGGCTTCATCGGGCGCCACCTGTACGCCCGGATCCCGCGCACCCTCCGCGGCACCGAGGTCGACCGCGCCGAGATGGAGGCGCGCGCGGAGGCGCTGCGCGGGGAGCTGGCCGGGCTCGCGTCGCCGGCGCTCCTGGCGCGCATCGACACGCTGGAGCGCGAGGCGCTGCCGCAGGCGGCGTCCGATCTCTCCTGGCTCGATCTGGCGCTCGGCGAGGTGCGCCTGCGCCGGCGGCTGCGCGCGTTCGCCCGCGCGTGCCGGCGCGACGGCACCGCGACCGGCCCGCTCGAGGAGGTGCTCGGCGTGATGGCGGAGCGCGCGAAGCTGCTGCGGACCATGGCGTACCTGCAGCGGATCAAGCGGCTGTTCGATCTGTGGCACGTGTTCCACCTGCCGCTGGTCTACGTGATGCTCGTGATCGTGGCGCTACACGTGGCGGTGGTGGTCTATATGGGCTACGCCGGGTTCGGGAGGTAGCGGTGGCGGGAGCGGCCGGGCGGGGACGCCGATGGGCGGTGCTGGCGGCGCTCGTGTGCGTCGCCGGCGCCGCCGGGCGCGCCGAGGCGCAGCTCGGCCAGCTCGTGTCGCCCGGCCCGCTCACCGCGCCGCACGCCGGGCTGGAGGGGCTGCGGAACTGCGAGAAGTGCCACGAGCCCGGCAAGGGCGTGACGGCCGAGCGGTGTCTGGCGTGCCACAAGCCGATCGCCGAACGCATCGCCGCCAGGCGCGGCGTGCACCGGAACGTGACGACCGACTGCACGAAGTGCCACGTGGAGCACACGGGCCGCGACGGCGAGCTGAGACCATTCGACACGCACGCGTTCGACCACGCCCGCGACGCGGGGTACCCGCTCGACGGGAAGCACGCGACGGTGGCCGCCAACTGCGCCGCGTGCCACAAGACGCGATCGTTCGTCGCGCTGAAGGCGGCGTGCCAGACGTGCCACGAGGACGTCCACAAGGGCGCGCTCGGCCCGGCGTGCGAGACGTGCCACTGGGTGCGGGCGGCGTTCAAGGACGCGATGACGACGTTCGACCACGCGAAGGCGGCGTTCCCACTGCACGGCGCGCACCAGCGGGTCGCGTGCGAGAAGTGCCACGTCGACCGGACCACGTTCAAGGGCGTGAAATTCGCCTCCTGCGCCGACTGCCACCGCGATCCGCACCAGAACGTCTTCGGCGGCGCCTGCGCGCGCTGTCACGGCGACGACTCGTGGCGTACCTCGAAGGTGGACCACGAGAAGACGCGGTTCCCGCTCGAGGGCCGGCACGCCGGGGTCGAGTGCGCCGCGTGCCACAAGCAGCCGGCGATGGCGGTCAAGCCGCCGTCGGCCACCTGCGCCGCGTGCCACGCGGACCCGCATCGCGGCACCTTCAAGAAGGACTGCGCGGCCTGCCATACCGTGCGCGGCTTCAAAACGGCGGCGCCGTTCGACCACGCGGCGACGGGGTTCCCGCTGGTGGACAAGCACGCCGGGCTCGCGTGCGAGCGGTGTCACACGCGGCCGGCGCGGCCGCCTGGCGTGGGGGCGA
This sequence comes from Acidobacteriota bacterium, assembly GCA_024641665.1. GTDB lineage: Bacteria > Acidobacteriota > Vicinamibacteria > Vicinamibacterales > JAHECP01 > JAHECP01. Next base: position 4,009 of record JAHECP010000245.1, on the reverse strand, counting down.
CGGCGATCGGCTCCGCCGCGGCGGCCGGCGCCGCCCTGGCGCTCGACTTCAAGGGGCTCGGGACGGCGTGCTCGTCCTGTCACGGCGACGTGCACCACGGCGAGCTGGGCGTCGCGTGCGCGATGTGTCACACGCCGAAGACCTTCGCGGTGACGTCGTTCGCGCACCCGGGCCCCGCCGACTTCTACGGCGGCGAGCACGCGGGCCTCGCCTGTGCGAAGTGCCACGTGCCGGCGCCGCTCGCGCGTCCGGTGCGCACGGGCGCGCCGGTGTTCAGCGTGCGGTTCAAGACGGCGACGACGGCGTGCGCGTCCTGCCACGCCGACGTGCACCTCGGGCAGGTGGGCCCCGACTGCGCGCGGTGCCACACGGTCGCCGCCGCGCGCTTCGCGCCGGTGAAGTTCGCGCACGCGGCGACGGCGTTCACGCTGACGGGCAAACACGCGGCGCTCGAGTGCGCGGCGTGCCACAAGAAAGAGACCGCCGCGTTTCCGGCCGGCCGCGGCACGGCCGTGCGCCTCGCCGGCCTGGGCACGACGTGCGTGTCGTGTCACGCCGATGTCCATCGCGGACAGCTCGACCCGCGCTGTGACGCCTGCCATTCGACCGACACCTTCGCGCTGAAAACCTACCGCCACAAGAACCGGGCGCTGGGGTCGTTCTTCGTCGGCGCGCACGCGGCGGCCGCGTGTGACGCCTGCCACGCGCGGACGGTCGCTCCGGTGGCGGGCGGCGGGCCGATGATGAACTTCCACGTGACGACCACCTGCACCTCGTGCCACGACGACCCGCATCACGGGTCGATGGGCAACGACTGCATCACGTGCCACAAGCCGCTCGCGCCGGCCGAGAGGATCCCGCTATGAAGCGTTTCTGGCTGCTCGCCGCCGCCTGGGCCGTCGTCCTGCTGGTGTTCCCGACCGCGGTGCGCACGCAGTGGGAGACGCCGAACCGGGCGTTCCACAAGACGACCGACTTCCCGCTCGACGGCCGGCACCTGACGGTGCCGTGCCAGTCGTGTCACGTGAACGGCGTGTTCAAGGGCACGCCTACCACGTGTTTCGACTGCCACTGGATCCGCCGGCAGGACGATCGCTACCAGACGCGGCTCGGCACGCAGTGCGAGGCGTGCCATACGACCACGAGCTGGCTGCCGGCGCGCTGGAACCACGCGGCGCAGGCCGGCGTGCGCCTGAGCCCCCAGCACACGCTGCTCGCCTGCGACACCTGCCACCGCGACGGCAACTTCGCGGCGCCGAGCGTGAACTGCGCGTCGTGCCACATGAAGGACTACCAGGCCACGACGCAGCCGAACCACGCCGCGGCGGGCTTCCCGACGACGTGCGACAGCTGCCACCGGGCGACGGACCCGAGCTGGGGCAGCGGCACCGGCTTCAATCACAACAGCTTCTTCGGGCTGGCCGGCGTGCACGCGACCGTGGCGTGCGCGACGTGCCACAAGAACAACGTCTACAAAGGCACGCCGCGCGACTGCGTGGGCTGCCACCTGGCGGACTACAACGCGACGACAAGTCCCAACCACGCCGCGGCCGGCTTCCCGACGACGTGCGACAGCTGCCACCGGGCGACGGATCCGACCTGGGGGAGCGGCACCGGCTTCAACCACAACAGCTTCTTCGCGCTGGCCGGCGTGCACGCCACGGTCGCCTGCGCCGTGTGTCACAAGAACGGCGTCTACAAGGGCACGCCGACCGACTGCGTGGGCTGCCATCTGGCGGACTACAACGCGACGACGAGTCCCAACCACGCCGCCGCCGGGTTCCCGACGACGTGCGACAGCTGCCACCGGGCGACGGACGCGTCGTGGAGCCAGGGCCAGTTCGTCCATTCGTGGTTCCCGATCACCTCGGGCCGCCACGCCGGCAATCCGTGCTCGGCCTGCCACACGAACCCGTCGAGCTACGCCGTCTTCATCTGCATCACCTGCCACGGCCGCTCGGAGACCGACTCGCATCACCGCGGGGTGAACGGGTACCGGTACGACTCGGCCGCCTGCTACGCCTGCCATCCGACCGGGAGAGGGGATTGACGTGCACGAGCGATTCCAGCCGCGTCTTCTGGTCCATACGGCCGTCCTCGTGGCCGCGGGCACGCTCGGGTGGAGCGCGCCCGGCTGGGCCCAGGCGTTCTCGGCCCGGCCCTACGGACGCATCGCGTTCTACACGACCTCCACGCGCTACCAGGTGGCCGGCCTGCCGGCGCCGACGGCGATGAGCGAGTTCATCACGACGGTGACCTTCCGCGCGCCCGACACCGACGCGAACGGCCTCGACTACGGTCTCGACGTGCGCCACGCGGGCTACGCGGCGGAGGGCCGCAGCCCGCGGGTGTCCATCTACGACGGCTGGATCGGCGGGCGCTTCCGTGACGGCGCGCTGCGGGCCCGCGTCGGCCACATGTGGCTGAACGACCTCGGCGCCCTCGGCTCGGTCGCGGGCGGGCTCGTGGAGCTGCGCCGGACGTCGGACGAGAAGGCGGGCACGCGGCTGCGCGTCGGCGTCTTCGGCGGCCTCGAGCCGAAGGTCTACGAGCTGGGCTACGCCAGCCACGTGCGCAAGATCGGCGGCTACGTGGCCTACGACGGCAAGGGCGCCGAGCGCCATGTCGTCGGCTACGTGAACGTGCGCGACCAGAACCTGACCGAGCGATCGGTCGTGACCTTCACCAACTACGTGCCGGTGCGGGGCCGCTTCTTCCTGTACCAGGCCGCCGAGTACGACCTGAGCGGCCCGGCCGGCATGGGACACGGCGGGCTGACCTACTTCTTCGCGAACGCCCGCGTGACCCCCGTGCGCCGGCTCGAGCTGCAGGGCATCTACAACCGCGGGCGCTCCATCGACACCCGCGCCATTGTCGAGGCGCAGCTCAGCGGCCAGACGGTCACGACCAGCTCGCTCGAGGGCCTGCTCTACGAGTCGGCCGGCGGGCGCGTGTACGTCGAGGTGGCGCGGGGCGTGCGCCTGCAGGCCGGCTACTCGCGCGACAAGACCAACCGCGACGACACCGCGTCGGGCCGCGTGAACGTCGGCATCAGCATCACAAATCTCGCCGGGACCGGCTTCGACGTGACGGCCACCGACTCGCGCATGAACCGCCCGACGGGTCGATACGACTCGCTGTACGTGTCGGTCGGCCACGACGCCGGCCGGCGCGTGTATCTCTCGGGCGATTACTCGTCGTCGCTGTCGGTCATCCACGCGACCGGACAGGTCGATCCGATCCAGGTGGACCTCCGGCCGCGCCTGAACCGCTTCAGCGGCTCGGCCGTCATCGCCATCGGCCGGACGACGACGTTGCTGGTGCAGGCGGAGCGGACCGCCGACCAGGCGACGTCGGAGTTCCGCGTGTTGGCGGGGATCTCCTACAGGTTCCATTGAGACGGCTCAGGGCTCAGGGCTCACGGCGCAGGAGCTCGGCCTGCCAGCGTGTCAGCGTGACAGGGCCTGAGCCGTGAGCCCTGGGCCGTGAGGCCTTGAAGAACTTCGAGGCCGCCGGCCTGCTGCCGTTCGTCGACGCGCGGCTCGCCGACGCGCACGAGCTGGTGCCGCGGCTCGAGGGCCCGTTCGACTTCACGAACCTGCCATACCTGGAGACGACGATCGTCAACGGCCAGCTGGCGATCAGCTATAAGCGCCAGGGCCGCTAGCCGCGCGGAACCGGGCCCGCCAGACGAATTCCACCCCGCGCGAGCCCGCCGGCGGGGTAGAATGGCTTTAAGCTCTTCAATCGACCTCCATGGGCCCCAGTCAGGCGGAGGGTCCTTCCGATCGTCTGGACGGGTGGAAGGACATCGCCACTTACGTCGGCACGAGCGTGGGCGCCGCGCAACGCTGGCAGCGCGAGCTGGGGCTGCCCGTGCACCGCATCCGCGCGGCGGGCGGGCCGGTGCTCTCGGCGTCGAAGCGCGAGCTCGACGCGTGGCGCACCGCCGTCGAGCAGGCGACGCCCGGGCTGGCCCAGCGGATCGCCGCGGAGATGGACCCGCCCG
>JAHECP010000068.1 GCA_024641665.1 Acidobacteriota bacterium | reverse complement strand
GTGGTGAACTGAGTCTTGACCTCAATGATGCGCGCCGCCAACGTCCGGTGCAGGGCGTCTCACTCGCCGGCCTGCTGCGCCGGTGGCTGTTAAGTTAACGCCTATGCCCCTGACCCCTGACGTGCATCCCCCGTACTCTATCGCAACGGCAGCCTGAGCGTCGCCAGGCAGCCGCGGCTGCCGCGCCGGTTCTCGAGCGTGAGCGAGCCGCCGTGGGCCTCCGCGATCTGGCGGGACAGCACGAGGCCGATCCCCGACCCGCCGGGCTTGGTCGTGAAGAAGGGCACGAACAGGTTGCTCGTGTTCGACAGCCCGGGCCCGTCGTCCTCGACCCACAGCTCGAGCTGATCGGGCAGGCCGTCGAGCCGGCGCCAGCCGACGCGGACCCGGCCCGAGGTCTCGGTCGACGCTTCGATGGCGTTGCGCAGCAGATTGATGAGCAGCTGCTCGAGCTGATCGCCGTCCGCGCGGATGATCAGCCGCGGTCCGGGCGCGACGTCCACGAGGGGCGCCGTCTGCAGGCCGACGATGCGCTCGACGAAGGTCGAGACGTCGAGCGGCGCCAGCGTGGGCGCCGGCAGGCGCGCCAGCCGCGCGTAGGCGTTCATGAAGCGGTTCAGCGAGTCGGTCCGGACGGCGATCACGTCCAGCCCCCGCCGGATATCGTCGCGCCAGTCGTCGGGCAGCCGCGGGCGCGAGACCAGCAGCCCCAGGCTGCCGGCAATCGACTTGATGGGCGCGAGCGAGTTGTTCAGCTCGTGTCCGAGCACGCGGATCAGCCGCTGCCAGGCCTGGCGCTCCTCCTCGCGCAGGGGCTGGCTGACGTCGGAGAGGACCAGCAGCTCGTGCGGCCGCCCGCCCTGCCGGAACGCGCTCCGCTTGACCGCCCAGCGTCCCGAGCCGCCGGGGAACGTGGCCGCGATGATGCGCGAGGTGTCCGCCGTCAGCGCCTCGGCGAGCCCGAGCGCCTCGGCGCGGCGGTCGAGCAGCCGTTCCATCGGCTGGCGCAACAGGTGGCTGCCGGCCCGGTTCACGAACTGCAGCCGCTGCTCGTCGTCGAAGGTGAACACCGCGACGTCGATCTCCTCCATGACCTTGCGCAGCAGGGTGGTGGCCTCAAGCGCGCCCAGCCGCTGGCTGCGCAGGGTGTCCACGAGGGCGTTGACCTCGATCATCACCTCGCCGAGCGGGTCGCCGTCGCGCGCGCCGCGAGCGCGGATGGAGAAGTCCCCTTCGCCGAGCGCGGCGAGCAGGTTCGACAGCGTCTGGAGCGGCACCACGACGCGTTCGCGCAGCGCGAAGGCAAATCCGAAGCAGAACGTCAGGATGAGGACGGAGAGGGTCCACTGGACCTTGGCCGTGTAGTCGCCGGTCCAGAGGAAGACGAGCGAGATGAGCGCGCCCGGCAGCGCGGAGGCGAGCGCCATGAGCAGCACGCGCTGGTCGTGGCTCACCCGGGGGACGCGAAACAGGCGACGGGACGTCATGGCCGCTAGGGGCTCGTCACAGCCGCGATGATACCGCCGGCCGCGGGGGGTCCGCGGTCAGGCGCGGACGCGGCGCCGCCTCGCGGCTACAGACCGTACCGCTGGAGGCGCCGGTAGAGCGCGCTGCGGCTCAGGCCGAGCGCCTTGGCCGCCTGGCTCACGTTGCCGTCGTAGCGCGTCATGGCCTTCTTGATCAGGAAGCACTCGACGTCCTCCAGGCTCATGTCCTCGAGACGCCCCACCGCCTCGCGCGCCTGCCGCAGGCCGAGGTCCGACGCCTTCACGAGCCCGGCCTGCGCCATCAGCACCGAACGCTCGACGGCGTGGTCGAGCTCCCGGACGTTGCCGGGCCACGAATGCTCCAGCAGCAGCTGCATGGCCGAGCTCTCGAACCCGGTGAGCCGCTTGCGGTAGCGCTGCGCGTGCTGGCGCAGGAAGTGCTGGGCCAGGAGCGGAATGTCCTCCCGCCGCTCGCGCAGCGGCGGAATCCGCACCTCGATCGTGTTGAGGCGGAAGAGCAGGTCCTGCCGGAAGCGCCCCGCCGACAGCTCCTCGGTGACGTCCGCGTTGGTGGCCGAGAGGATCCGGACGTCCACCCGTCGCGTCTTCGACGAGCCCAGACGCTCGAACTCGCCGGTCTCGAGCACGCGCAGCAGCTTGGCCTGCTGGTTGAGCGGCACGTTGGCAATCTCGTCGAGGAACAGCGTGCCCTCGTGCGCCAGCTCGAAGCGGCCCACCCGGTCGGCCTTCGCGTCGGTGAAGGCGCCGCGGACGTGGCCGAACAGCTCGCTCTCGAATACGCCCTCCGACACGCCCCCCGCGTTGATGGTCACCATGGGGCGCGTGGCGCGCGGCGAGACCGAGTGGAGCGCCTGGGCCACCAGGGTCTTGCCGGTGCCGTTCTCGCCCATGATCAGCACGTTGGCGTCCGACGGCCCCACGCGCGCGATGACCTGCAGCACGCCCTGCATGGCGGGCGACTCGGCAATCAGGTTCGGCCGGCCCTCGCCCCGGAGCAGCCAGTTCTCGGCCTCGAGCCGCTGGCCGCGCCGCAGGGCCTGGCTCAGCTCGGCCTGCGTGCCGACGATGGCCAGCAGCCGCGCGTTGTCCCAGGGCTTCTGGATGAAGTCCCGCGCGCCCCGGCGCATGGCCTCCACCGCCACCTCGACGCTGCCCCAGGCCGTCATCACGACGACCGGCAGGGTCTGATCGAGCGTCTGGATTCGCATCAGCAGGTCGAGGCCTTCCTGGCCCGACGTCGTGTCCCGCGCGTAGTTCAGGTCCATCAGAACGACGTCGAACTCGCGGGCCTCGAGCGCCGCCAGGATGCCGGCCGGCGAGGAGGCCGTTTCGAGGTGGTAGCCCTCGGTCTTGAGGAGCAGGCGCAGCGCTTCGAGTACATCCGCTTGATCGTCGGCGATGAGGACGCGTGCCGGGGCACTGCGGGTCTGCGGGCTGCGGACGTCCGGCATGGCGAAGGCGTCGGAGTCGTGCATGGTCGGCATGGGGCCTCGGTCCCGCCCGGGGAAGGCCCGTCAGGCAACGGCGGCATCGCAACGGTCTGCCGCAGGCTCCCACCTGGCGCTCGGGCGTTCGGTCCCTGACACGCCAAAGCCCTGCCAACTGGCCGATGTCGCTGCTAATGATGTGACAGAACGGGGTTAGTGGCAATGGCCACATCGGGAACGGGCCGGCAAGCTGTTCGCTGGCGGTCCCCACGGTCCCAATATCGCACAGTTCCGGCGGGTGGCCGGAACCGGGCCCGAGGCCGGCGGCGCCGGGAGGGCGCCGCCGGACCGTGGAGAGACGACGGAGGTCTTCAGTTGTCCTTCTTGTGGATCTCGAACCCGCTCTCCTCCATCTCGTGCTCGATCTGCCGGCTCCCGTCCTCCTCGACGACGCGGCCGTCGAACAGGTGGATGGAGCGGTCGGCGTGGCGGGCGTAGCGCGGGTCGTGCGTGACCATGCAGATGGTGGCGCCCTCGCGGTGCAGCTCGCGGAGCAGCTCCATCACCGCCTCGCCGTTCTTCGAGTCGAGGTTGCCGGTGGGCTCGTCGGCCAGCAGGATCGACGGGTGGCCGGCCACGGCGCGGGCGACGGCCACGCGCTGCTGCTGACCGCCGGAGAGCTGGCTCGGCAGGTGCTTGGCGCGGTGCGACATGCCGACCTTCTCGAGCGCGGCGAGCACGCGCTCCTTGCGCTCGGCGGCCTTCATGCCGCGGTAGGTGAGCGGCAGCTCGACGTTCTCGTAGACCGTGAGGTCGCCGATGAGGTTGAAGCTCTGGAAGATGAACCCGATCTCGCGGTTCCGCACCCGCGCCCGCTCCGAGAGCGGCAGGTCCGCCACCTCGCGGCCGTTGAGCACGTACTTGCCTTCGGTGGGCGAGTCGAGCAGGCCGAGGATCGACAGCAGCGTCGACTTGCCGCAGCCCGACGGCCCCGCGATCGCGATGTACTCTCCCTTGCGAATCTCGAGGTGGATCCCGGCGAGGGCGTGGGTCTCGACCTCGTCGGTGTAGAAGACCTTCGTCACGCCATCGAGGTGGATCAGGGTTTCGGGGCTCGTGCTCATCGTCTCTCCTTGTGGCTATCGGGCGTTCGTCCTCGGGCGGTTGCGCGTCAGCTGAGCCGGATGCGGTCGAACGCATCCCAGGCCGACATGTCGGACAGAATCACCTGGTCGCCGGGCTTCAGGCCGTCGAGGACCTCGATGGTCTGGACCGAGCTGCGACCGAGTTTCACGTTCACGCGGACGGCCTCGCCGTTGCCGGTCAACTTGAAGAGGCCGACCGTGCTGTTCTCCTGGCCGAAGGCCGGGCGCCCGACGTAGATCACGTTCTCGAGCCGCTCGAGCTCGATCGTGCCGTCCACGTTGAGATCGGGTCGGGTGCCGCGCGGGTAGTTGTGGTAGTCCACGTCGAACTTCACGTCCACGCCCACCGTGCCCTGCTGGGCGGCCGGGTCCACGCGGGCGACGTGACCTTCGATGAGGCCGTTGCGCGTGTCCACGCTGGCCTTCTGGCCGATCTGGATGTCGCGCGCCTGCGTCTCCGCGATCCGGATCTCGGCTTTGAGCACCGTCGGGTCGGCCACGCGCGCCAGGTTCGTGCCCGGGCTGACCTGCTGGCCCACCTCGACCGGCACCTGCTGGAGCACGCCCGTGATGCCCGCGCGCACCTTGAGGTCGTCGAGCAGCTTCTGCTGCAGGTCGTACATCGTCTGCCGGCGATCGACTTCCGCCTTCTGCGGCGCGAGCTGGCTGTCGATGCCGTCCTTGAGGATCTTCAGGCGCTGCGTCTCGATGTCCACCCGGTTCTTCAACTCTTCGGCCTGCGACTGCGACCGCTTGAGCTGGATGGACGACACGAGCTCCTGCTTGGCGAGCTCCGCGTCGGCCTCGTACTGGAGCTGCGCCTGCCGGTAGGCGGCCTCGGTCTGCGCCACGACCGACTGCTGCGACAGCACCTGGCTCGTGAGCGTCGCCCTCTGGTTCTCGTACTGCGCCCTCGCGCCCTGCAGGTCGAGCCGCGCGGCGAGCACGGCTTGCTCGAGCGTCGGGTTCGACAGGACCAGGATGACGCTGTCCGGCTTCACCTGCGCGCCGGGGCGGAGCACGATCTCCTCGACCTGACCCTGGGTCGACGCGGGAATCCAGCGCGTCACCTCGGGAACCAGCGTGCCCGACCCGCGCACCTGCCGCACCATCGAGCCGCGCTTGACCGTGTCGACCCAGACCGTCGCGCGGTCCACCGTCGGCGCTGCCGGCTTGAGCCGTGACACGGCAACCGTGATGAGCACGATCGCCACGAGCGCGGCGGCGCCATAAATGGCTCGCTTGATCTTCTTCCGGCGCGCCACGGAAGGACTTCGCTGAATGTCAACCATCGTGTAGGAACCTCGTTGCCAGGGTGCCGAAAGACGCGGACGTTGGCCCGGCTATCGACGGTACTAAGCCAAACGACGTGCCAATGGGCTGAGGTTGCGTTAACATCCATTTTCGCTGTAGGTTACCTGCAACCACCGGCCCCGCTTTCGCTCCCGAATGCCCGGAATCGGGACCGCCATGTCCCGGATCCGGGCAGGCCCTGCTGGTGCTTCGAGTTTACTCTCGTTCGCACCGGCATTCCCACCCGAGCTCCGTGGCTCGCAGGAATTTGACGAGAAGAAGAGCCGTTCGGTTTAGGCAAGAGCGAGAAAGCTCGCCGGAGGCCCGCCCGGCGGGCCTGTTTGGCCGCGCGGGACCGCCGCCGGGCCCGGTGCGCGCGGCGGGGCGTGCGGGTCAGGGCAGGGCGGCGCGGCCAGCGGCTAGCGCGACGTGACGAGGGCCAGCGTCGCCGCGCAGCCGTTCCATGGCGCGAGCCAGCGCGCAACCTGCGTGCGGGGGCTCGCGTCGAGCTCGAGCGACGGATCGCGACGCCGGAGCACCCGGACGACCTCCGGATCGCAACGGCCGAGAGCGGGTGCTCGATGTCGGTGAACGCGCCGCCGGACACCGCGATCGAGAGCAGGCTCGCTCCGTCGGGGGCGCGGGCCTCTGGATTCGCGCCTGCGTCGAGCAGCGCCTCGACGATGGCGGGGTGGCCGTCGGCGACGGCCATCATGAGGACCGTGACACCCCGCCCCACGGTGCGGTTCGGGTCGGCGCCCGCGGCGAGGAGATCCTGGACCTGCCGGGCGAGGCCGTCCGCGGCCGCGAGACCGAGCGGCGAGTCCGGGCGGGCGGGCGGGCCGGCAGGCGGTCGAGAGCGGCAGGAGCGCGAGCCGCGCGATCGCGGTGGGCCGGGATACCATGCGGAGATCCTCCAGGCCGGGGCCGGGTGCAGCGGGCCCGCGGCAAGGAGGAAACTAGCACAAAGAACTTTGCAATGAAAAGTAAGTTCTCCCCCCACGGCCTCGCCGCCCTTGGCTGGACTCCGGCCGAGGAGGCCGCCTTCGCCGGCCACGCCGCCCGGGGCCTGGTCCCGGGCCGTGTCACGCTCGAGCACACGCACCTCTACCGCGTATGCACCGCCGACGCGGAGTGGCTGGCGCGGGTGGCCGGCCGGCTTCGCCACGCGGCGGTCGCGCGTCGCGACTTTCCGGCCGTCGGCGACTGGGTCGCCCTCGATCCGCCGCCGGCAGGCGGCCGCGCGACCATCCGCGCCGTGCTGCCGCGCCGCAGCGCCTTCCGACGCAAGGTGGCCGGCAGCCGGACCGATGAGCAGGTGGTCGCCGCGAACATCGACACGGTCTTCCTCGTGATGGGGCTCGACGCCGACTTCAACCTGCGCCGCCTCGAGCGCTATGTCCTCCTCGCCCGCGACAGCGGCGCGTCCGCCGTCGTCGTGCTGAACAAGGTGGACGTCTGCGGCGAGGTGGCGGCGCGGGTCGCGGAGGTGGCCGCGATCGCCCAGGCGTCGCCCGTGCTCGCGGTGAGCGGACGAACCGGCGCCGGCCTCGACGCGCTCCGGGCGTCGGTGGCGCCGCGGCGCACGGTGGCCTTCCTCGGGTCGTCCGGCGTGGGCAAGTCCACGATCATCAACCGTCTCGTCGGGAGCGATCTGCTGCCGACGCGCGAGATTCGCGCGGCGGACGGACGGGGCCGGCACGCGAGCGCCAACCGGCAGCTCGTCGTGCTGCCCAACGGTGGCCTGGTGATCGACACGCCGGGGATGCGCGAGCTGCAGCTGTGGGAGGTAGGCGGGGTCTTCGCGGGGACCTTCGACGACATCGAGGCGCTGGCGCCCGGCTGCCGCTTCCGCGACTGCCGGCACCGCGAGGAGCCCGGCTGCGCGGTGCGGGCGGCGGTGGACGGCGGCCGGCTGTCGGCGGGTCGGCTCGAGAACTACCGCAAGCTGGACGAGGAGCGGCGCCACCTCGCCGAGAAGCAGGACGAGCAGGCGCGGCTCGCGCGCAAGCGGCGGGACAAGGCGATCCACCGCGCGGCGCGCCAGCACAAGCCCCGCGGGTGAGCGCGGCGCCTCGGACCGTCAGGCAGGCCGGCCGCACGTCAGAGGGCGATGTAGGCGTCCGCCTCGATCTCGACGAGCATGGCCGGATCGACGAGCCGGCTGACCTCGACCATGCTCGTGGCGGGGCGCACGTCCTTGAAGAACTCGGCGTGGGCGCGGCCGATTTCCTCCCAGCGGGAGATGTCGGTGACGAACATGCGGGTGCGCACCACGTCCTTGAGGGTGGCGCCCGCCTGGTGGAGCGCGCGCTCGAGGTTCTTGATCGTCTGCACCGCCTGCGCGTACGCATCGCCGGGCGCGACGACGGCGCCGGTCTCGTCGGTGGCGGTCGTCCCCGAGACATGCACGTGCGCGTCGATGCGCACGGCCCGCGAGTACCCCACGAGCGGCTCCCACTTCGTGCCGGACGAGATGTTCTTGCGGTTCATGGCTGACCTCGTGGCGCGACGGCATCTCCGGCCGGCAGGTCGGACGCGGCGGCCGATGCGCGAATGCGTGTGAGTATAGCCTGCCCGGCCGCGACTGGACACCCGCGCGGCGGTCAGCCGGCCGCGAGCGGGCCGCCCGTCCCCGTCCGCCACCGGCTGGTGAGCCACACCTCCGGCCGGAGGATCGCAAGCACGGTCAGCACCTCGAGCCGGCCGATCCACATCGCCGCGGTCAGGGTGACCTTGCTGGCCGCGTGCAGGTGGGCATAGTGGGCCATGGGGCCGACGCGGTTGAACCCCGGGCCGATGTTGCCCAGGGTGGCGATGCTGGCGGTGATGCCCGTCACGATGTCCGCGTCGAAGCTCACCACGACGGTCGTGCAGACCGCGAAGACCAGCAGGTAGAAGAGGAAGAAGACCAGCACGCCGCGCATGACCTCCTCGGGCACCGCCCGGCCGCCCAGCTTCACCGGCAGCACGGCGCGCGGGTGCAGGATGCGCTTGAGCTCGCGCAGCGTGTAGCGCGCGATGAGCAGGTAGCGCACCACCTTCGGGCCGCCGGCGGCCGAGCCCGCGCAGCCGCCGATGAACATGAGCGCCAGCAGCACCATCTTGGCCTGGTCGCTCCAGCGCTGGAAGTCGGCGTTCGCGTAGCCCGTCGTCGTCAGGATCGAGACGACCTGGAAGAGGCTGAGGCGGACCGCGTCGGCGAGGACGGCGCCTTCGCGCCAGAGGAAGAGCGCGCCGAAGCCGGCGAACACGGCGGTGATCAGCGCGTAGGTGCGGAACTCCTCGTCGCGGAGGAGGGTGAGCGGCCGGCCACGCACCGCCCGCACCTGCAGCGCGAAGTTCGCGCCGGCCAGGAACATGAAGACGATGATGATCCACTCGGCCGGCTGGTTCTCGTAGCCCATGATCGAGAGCGGGTGCGGCGAGAACCCGCCGGCGGCCAGCGTGGTGAAGGCGTGGCAGACGGCGTCGAACCAGGGCAGGCCGACCGCGCGCAGCGAGACGGCCTCGGTGGCGGTGAGGCCCGTGTAGAGCAGCCAGAGCGCCGCGGCGGTCTTGCGAATCTGGGGGGTCAGCTTCTCGTCGGTCGGCCCGGGCGCCTCCGCGAAGAACAGCTGCCGGCCGCCGATGGCGAGGCGGGGGAGGACGGCGACGAACAGCGCGATGACGCCGAGGCCGCCCAGCCACTGCGTGAGCGACCGCCAGAAGAAAATCCCGCGGCCGAGGGCGCCGAAGTCGGCGAAGGTCGTCGCGCCGGTCGTCGTCAGGCCGGACATCGACTCGAAGAGCGCATCGACCAGGGACACGCCGGCCCAGACGTACGGGACGGCGCCCGCCAGGGCGACGAGGAGCCAGGTGCCCGCGACCACCGCCATCGCCTCCACCCGCCGCACGTCGTGCGGCTCCTCGGCGACGCGGCGCATGAGGTGACCGGCGACGAACGCGACGCCCGCGGCCAGGAGGAACCCCCAGGCGTCGTGCCGCTCGCCGTACAGAAGGGCGACCGCCAGCGGCGCGAGGAGCGCCACGCTGAAGAGGCGCACGAGCGCGCCGGTCAGATGGACGACGATGGCGAGGCGCATGACGTCACGGGCTCAACGGCCGGCGACCGCGAAGTAGTCGCGCACCTGGTCGGCCGACGCCGTCGCGGCGAAGACGATCAGCCGATCCCCCGGCTGGATCAGATCGTCGCCCCGCGGCACGTGCGCAGTGTCGCCGCGGAGGATGGCGCCGACGATCGACTGCGGCGGCGATTGCAGGTGCCTGAGCGTGGTCGGGGCGAAGTCGGCGGGCACCGCGATCTCGAGAATCCTGGCCTGTCCCTCCTCCAGCACCGCGAGCAGGTTCGCCGTGCCGCCGTCGACCTGATGGACGACGGCCGCGACCGCCGCGCTGCGCGCCGAGATCGCCACGTCGATGCCCACGCGCTCGAACAGGCGCAGGTTGGCCGGCCGGCTGACGCGCGTGATGATCGTACGGACCCCGAGCTGGCGGCCGATGAGCGAGGCGAGCAGGTTGCGCTCGTCGTTGTCGATGACCGACACCAGGGCGTCGCTGCGGCCGATCTGCTCCGACTCGAGCAGCTCCAGGTCGGTGCCGTCGCCGTTCAGCACCAGCGCCCGGGAGAGCCGCGAGGCGATGAGCGCGCCGCGCTCCGGGTTGCGCTCGATGACGCGCAGCTCCAGGCCGGGCTGGCGGTCGAGCCGCTGCGCGAGGCGGAAGCCCACGTCGCCCCCGCCGACGATCGTGACCAGCCGGCGGGCCGGCGGCTCGGCGCCGCCGACCATGCGGCCCTCCACCTGCTGCATCGCCTCCCGCGTGCCCATCAGGATGATCTTGTCGCCCGGCGCCAGCCGGGTGCCGCCGCGCGGGATGGTGAAGCGGTCGCCCGCCTTGACCGCCACGATCAGCGCGCCGGGTGGCAGGCCGAGCTCGGCGATGCGCCCGGCGGTGAGCGGCGAGCCCGCTTCCAGCCGGTACTCCAGCAGGCGGACCGCGCCGCCCGCAAACGCCTCGGCGTCGATGGCCCCCGGCGCGGCGATGATCCGCTCGATGTCGTCGGCCAGTTGCGCTTCCGGCCAGATGACCCGGTCGATGCCGAAGTGCTCCCGGAGGCTGTCGCGGTCGCCCGACGGCCGGAGGAAGTCGTCCTTCGACACGAAGCAGATGGTTTCGGGGTGTCCCAGGCCGTTGGCGATCGAGCAGGCGACGATGTTGACTTCGTCGAGGCCGGTGCAGGCCACCAGCAGATCGGCGTCCTCGACGTGGGCCCGGCGCAGCGCGCTCGCGCTCGTCGCGCTGCCCGTGACGAGCTCCACGTCGAGACTGGCGAACAGCTCGCCGACCGCCGGGTCGTGATCGATGACGAAGACGTCGTGCCGCGGCGCCAGCGCCCTGGCCAGCGCGTACCCGACGTCGCCGCCGCCGATGATGATGGCTCGCATGGGTCCGGTTCGGGGGCACCGGGGCCGCGGCCATTGTGGCATCGGTGCGGCCGGCACGGCAACCGGATCGCGCGGCCGCCGCCGGGCGTCAGGCGCCCGAGTGCTGTTGGACCCGCGCGTAGAACGCGGGATCCAGCTCGGCGAGCCGGGACGGCTCCACGCGGTGGGTCTCGACGATCGCCCGATGCGCGAGGTCGATCGGCGAGAGGGTGAGGAGCCGGTCCGGCTGCTCGAACCAGCTCAGGCTGGCGCGCGCCTGCGCCTGCTCGGCGGCGGCCGCCGGCCGTCGCGCGGTCTCGAAGGCCGGGAGCGCGGCGCGCGGGTCGTCACGGCCGCCGAAGGCCGCCGCCAGCGCGATGGCGTCCTCGAGCGCGAGGCGGGTGCCCGCCCCGGTGGAGAAGTGCACCGTGTGCAGGGCGTCGCCGACCAGCACGGCGTGGTCCGTGTGCCAGTGCGTGTTCTCCACGAGCAGGAAGTGCTTCCAGTGCATCCGATCGTTCGACTGGAGCAGATGGCCCGAGAGCTCCTCGGCGAAGACGTCGGAGAGGTAGTTGCAGGCGTCGGGATCGGAGCGCCGGTCGAGGCCGGCGCGCAGCCACGTCGGCTCGGCGCACTCGATGACGACGCTGCTCTGGTCGGCCGCGAACGGGTAGCTGTGCGCGACGAAAACGCCGGCCGGCGTGCGGCGGAAGGCGAGGGTGAGCGCCTCGAGCCGGTAGTGCACGCCGAGCCAGATGTACTTGTTCGAGCCGGCGTGGAGCGACGGCACGAAACCGTCGGCCAGCGACCGCCGGACGAGGCTGTTGGCGCCGTCGGCGCCGACCAGCAGATCCGCGTCGGGCAGGGTCCGGACGTCACGCACGGTGGTGCCGAAGCGGATCTCGACGCCCAGGTCGAGGGCGCGCTGGCGCAGGATGCCGACGAGGGTCTGTCGGGCGATCCCGGCGTACGGCGTGCTGCGCACCGTCACGCGCTCGCCGCGGTGCAGGACGTCGAGCTGATCCCACATGACCGCGTGCCGCAGGAGCGCGTCGAAGGTGACCTGGTCCGAGTGGCGGAGCGTGGCGAGGGTCGTCTCGGCGAACGCGACGCCCCAGCCGAACGTCTCGTCGACCGCGTCGCGCTCGAAGAGGAGGATGCGGTGGTCGGCCGACAGCCGCTTCATGAGGATGGCGAAGTACAGACCACCCGGGCCGCCGCCGACGATCGCGATCTGCATGGACCCACCTGCGAGCCGGAACGACGCCGACCGCGCCCGCGCGTCCGCCCGCGCAGCCCCCCTGCACCGGCGCCCGAGACGCGCGCTCCGGGCGCGCGACCGGAGCGAGAAGGCCGGGCCGTTGCCTTGAGGAGGGCGATGACATTCTAAACCTCCATGCCGCCGGCGCCAAGCCAACGGTGGCCGGGGGCCGGCTTGACAGCGGTCTTTGGGTGATCTATGCTTTGACCGACCGGTCAGTCATAATGCATGTAAGTGATAATTATATCTTTCACAAGAGCTTATAGCTTGCATAATAAGTGATATGACCAATTGGTCACGGCTGGATTGCCCATGACGCCGAAGCGGGTCGATCGCGAGGAAAAGCAGCAGCGCATCGTCGGGGCGGCGCTCGAGGTCTTCGCCCGGCGCGGGTTCACGGCGGCCACCATCGAGGAAATCGCCCGCGCCGCCGGCCTGGGCAAGGGCACCGTGTATCAGTACTTCGCGAGCAAGGACGACCTCTTCTTCGCCGTGTTCCGCGGCTTCGTCGGCCAGCTGGTGCGCGAGGCGCGCGGGCTGGCCGCGGGCGCCGCGCCGTCGGCGGCCGCGCGCCTGCGCACGCTCCTCGTCGGCCTGATGGCCATCGATGAGGACACGCGGCGGCTCTTCTCGCTGACCTTCGAGTTCTGGGCCGCGTCGGCGTCGGGCGCCCCGGCCCTGCGCGCGCGCGTGGCGAGCCTCTTCCGCGACAGCTACGCGGAGCTCGGCGTCATGGTGGCCGAAACGATGCGTGACGGCATCGCGCGCGGCGAGTTCGACCCGGCGATCGACGTGGGGGCGATCACCGCCGTGCTGATCGGGTCGCTGGACGGGCTCTGGCTGCAGGCCTGGTTCGACCCGACCATCAATCCCGCCCGCATGGCGGCGCGCTTCCTCGACGTCGTGCTGCGCGGCCTCGCGCGGCCCGGGGCCGGAGGTTCGGAGGGGGAACGATGAAGCTGGGGATCACGGCGGCGGCCGGCCTCCTGCTGGCGGCGGCGCTGCGCGTGGCGGCGGCGCCGCCCGACGCGCTGGCGATCGCGCGGCGATCGGACGAGGCGCTCAAGGGGAAGACGCAGCACGCGCGCGTGTCGATGACGGTGCGCACGCCCGACTGGGAGCGCACGCTCGACATGGAGAGCTGGTACGCCAATCCCGACCGCATGTTCATCCGCATCACGGCGCCGGCCAAGGAGGCGGGGACGGCGACGCTGCGCATCGGCCAGAACATGTGGAACTACCTGCCGCAGGTCGAGCGCGTCATCAAGATTCCACCCTCGCTCATGCTGCAGCCCTGGATGGGCAGCGACTTCAGCAACGACGACCTGGTGAAGGAGAGCAGCCTCGTGACGGACTATACGCACGCGATCGAGGGTGAGGAGACGATGGGCGGCGACCGCTGCTACCGCCTGGTCGCGACGCCCAAGCCCGACGCGCCGGTCGTCTGGGGCAAGCTCGTGCTCTGGATCCGCGTGTCGGACGACCTCCCGCGCAAGGAGGAGTACTACGGCGAGAACGGCGACCTGCGCAAGGTGCTCACCTTCGACGACATCGGGCCCGCGGGCCATCGCCCGTATCCCATGCGGTGGACCATGCGGTCAATCGCCAAGCCGGGGCACGAGACGGTGCTGGTGTTCCACGCGATCGAGTTCGACCGGCCGATTCCGGACCGGATCTTCACCCAGCAGAACCTGAAGCGGGTCTTTTGAGGACGCGATGCTGTTTCTGACCATGGCGTGGCGCAACGTGTGGCGCAACCGGCGGCGGTCGGCGCTCACGGTGAGCGTGATCGCGTTGAGCCTCACCTTCAACATCCTGATGCGCGGGATCGGCGACGGATTCCACGAGCAGATGGTGGACAACTCGGTCCGCGCGAACATCGGCCACCTGCAGGTCCACCGGAAGGGCTACCACGACGACCCGGGCCTGAACCGCACGCTGCCCGACCCGGCGCGCGTGGCGCGGGCGATCCGCGCGCTGCCCGCGCTGCGCGGCTACTCGTTGCGCGTGCTCGGCGACGGCCTGGCGAGCACCGACGAGAACTCGGCGGGCATCGCGATCGTCGGCATCGACCCGGCGCAGGAGCGGACGGTCACCACGATCAGCCACGCGGTAACCGAGGGCACCTACCTGGGCGACGACGCGCCGCGTCCGGTGCTCATCGGCGAGCGCCTGGCGGCCACGCTCAAGGCCCGGCTGGGCGACAAGATCGTGCTGCTCGTGCAGGCGGCGGACGGCTCGATGGGCGCGCAACTCTTCCACGTGTCGGGCATCTTCCGGTCCGGCGCGCCCGACCTTGACCGCGGGGTCGCCTACATCCGTCGCCAGGACGCGCAGGATCTCTTCGCGCTCGGCGACCGGGTGACCGAGGCGGTGGTGCTGCTGGATGCGTCGGCCGCCGTGCCGGCCGCGCAGGCGGCGCTCCGGGCGGCCCTGCCCGTCGAGGGTGCCGGCGCCTGCGAGGTGCTCTCCTGGAACCAGGTCGAGCCCTTCCTCGAGCAGTTCATCGTCCTCGACGACGCGTTCTTCTACATCATCGTGGCGATTCTCTTCATCGTCATCTCGATCGGCATCCTGAACACGATCCTGATGTCGGTGTTCGAGCGCGTGCGCGAGTTCGGCGTGATGATGGCGCTCGGCACGCGGCCGCGGCAGGTGGTGCGACTGGTCGTCCTCGAGGCGGCGGTGCTGGCGGCGGTCGGCATCGCCGTCGGCGGCACCCTGGGCAGCCTGCTCACGATCTACTTCGCCGAGAACGGCATCGACCTCTCGTCGTTCGCCGCGGGCGCCGCCTCGATCGGCATCACCACGACGATGGTCTACAGCCGGCTCACGGTCGCGAACGTCGTCCTGTCGAACCTGGCGGTGTTCCTGCTCGTGGTGCTCGTGGCCCTGTACCCCGCGGTCCACGCGGCGCGCCTGCGCCCGGTGGACGCCATCCGGCACGTGTGAGGCGAACCCATGTCGCTCGTCACCATTCAGCACCTCACCAAGATCTACAGCAACCACGTCAGCGTGCGGGCCATCGACGACGTGTCGCTGGCGCTCGAGCGCGGCGCGTTCGCGGCGCTGGCCGGGCCGTCGGGCTCGGGCAAGACGACGCTCCTCAACCTCGTCGGCGGGCTGGACCGCCCCGATCGCGGCACGATCGTCATCGGCGACGCCGAGATCACGGCCATGCCGGCCGGCGCGCTGGCCGATTTCCGCCTGGCGCACGTCGGCTTCATCTTCCAGGCGTTCAACCTGTTTCCGGTGCTGACCGTGCTCGAGAACCTCGAGTTCGTGCCGGCGCTCCAGGGGCGGCCCGCCGCCGACCGGCGGCGCCGGGCGCGCGAGCTGCTCGCGGCCGTCGATCTGGCCGAGGTGGGCGACAAGCGCCCGAACGAGCTGAGCGGCGGCCAGCAGCAGCGCGTCGCGGTCGTCCGCGCCATCCTCACCGAGCCGGAAGTCGTGCTGGCCGACGAGCCGACCGCGAACCTCGACACCGCCAACGGTGCCCGGTTGCTGGATCTGATGGAGCGCCTCAATCGCGAACGCGGGGTGACCTTCCTCTTCTCGACCCACGACCCGCAGGTCATGGCGCGAGCGCGGCGGCTGATCCGCCTGCGTGACGGCCGCGTCGAGGGAGACGAGCAGCGGACGCCGGCAGGCGAGCCCGCCCGGCCATGAGCACGACTGCCGCGCTGCTCGTCGGGCTGCTCGCGGCGCAGGCCGCGCCCGCTCCGGCACCGGCGCCCTCGTTCTGGACGCACGACGTGGCGGGCTCATTCCGCAGTCTCTTCACCCAGTCGCGGTCGTTGGCGACCGGCGAGCCCTCCCGCGACAGCCTCAATCGCCTGCGCCTCGCCGTGGCGGGCGGCCGCGGCTACACGTTCTCGTACCACCTGGAAGTCGACAGCGAGACGCACCTGGGCACCAGGGTGATGCAGCCCGACTTCGCGTCCGTGCGCCACCGGCAGGACGCGGCGTGGCTGGATCTCGACCACGTGGTCGTGGACCGGACCCACGTGTACTCGGACCTGTCGGTGTACCGCGCGACGATGAGCCTGCGCTCGTCCACGGCGACGCTCACCGTGGGCCGGCAGCGCATCGCCTGGGGCACGGCGCGCTTCTGGAGTCCGGCGGATCTCTTCAACCCGATCGATCCGCTGCAGGTGGAGGGGGACATCCGTCAGGGCGTGGACGCCGTCCAGCTCGAATGGGCGCCGGGCGGGGTGTGGCGGACCTCGGCGGTGTACGCCCCGCAACGTCCCACGCGGCGCTCGAGCCTGGCCGCGCGCGTCGCGGCCACGCTGGGCGGCTGGGACGTCGCGGCGTTCGGGGGCCGCATCCGCGGTGACTGGGTGGGCGGCGGGGACGCGGCCGGCGAGTGGGGCGGGGCGGGACTTCGCGGCGAGGTCACCTATACCCGTCGCGGCGAGCCCGGCCTCACCAACGCCGTGCGCGTGGCGGCGGGCGCCGACTACGCGTTCCGCAAGCTGTATCTGGTCGGGGAGTACTTCTACAACCAGGGACAGCTGCCGTGCGGATCGACGGCCGCATGCGTGGCGTCCTACGCGCTCGCGCCGCAGGCGGAGCTCTTCACGCGCCACCGCCATTTTGCGTCAGCCGGCGCGACCTACGATCTGACGCCGCTCCTGAAGGTGGAAACCTACGCGGTCGTCGATGTCGCGGGCGCGAGCCTGTTCGTCAATCCGCTCCTGCGGTACAACGTCTTCACCAACGTCGACGTGAGCGCGGGCGCGCAGCTCTTCGGGGGCGCGCGCGACGGCGAGTTCGTCGGTGTGCCGCGCCTGCTGTTCGCGCAGCTCGATGTACATTTCTGACGATGGGTCGAAGAACCTAATCGAAGAGGACGTTGTCTCACCGTGGAACACGTGCCCCGATCTCGATCTCCTGCCGACTTCGTTCTTGACAAGCGTCGGGCGCGGCAGCACCATTAGATTTCTCCTGCTTTCCACCGCGCGTCGGTTTGCGTTCCGCATGAGGGTGAGCCGATGACGTTCAGAACTCTGATGGCCCTGAGCGCGACGGTGCTGCTCGCGATTGGCTTTGCGCTGTGCGCGACGCCGATCGGGTTCGGCGTGTTCTACGACGCGCTGCCGACGTTGACGAAGGCAGCCGACGCGGCGACCGATCAGATCTGGGTGGGCGTCGCGTTCATGCGTCTGTTCGGCGTGACGCTCGTCGTGCTCGGCTTCGTGACCTGGTTCGCGCGCGCCATCACCAACCCGGAGGCGCAGAGCGCGGTCGCGCGCGGCATCCAGTACGGCGGCGTGGTGGGGTTCTTCATCGCGCTCGCGCAGGAGGTGGCCGCGCTCCACAGCGTCGCGGGCGCCCTCATCGTGTGCGTCTTCCTCGCCCTGGTCGTGGGCGTTGTCCACTGGCGGGTCCAGCACGCCAAGGCGGACCCGTACGGGGCGATTTCCGTGCGAGTGTGAGGAAGAAGGGGACGGGAGCTGTTTTCCGCGGAGGCGCGCCGGAAAATAGCTCCCGTCCCCTTTCTCCCTACACTCCCAGCGCAGCGGAGGCCCGCTCGAAGTCCTCGCTTTTCACGTAGACGAGGTACCCGTACCCGCCCTTGCCGTCGGTCACGCCGCTCGACGACATCACGTTGACACCGGCGTCCGTGAGCCTGCGGTGCAGGTCCACCAGCGCGCCCAGCTCGTCGTCACCCTGGATCAGGAACGCGCGATGCGGTCCGCGCAGCGACAGCCCCAGCTTCTCGGCGGCGCGCGCCAGCCTGCCGACGTCGTCGGGAAACAGCACGACTTCCGTCTTGTCCATGCCGAGCGGAATGGCGTTGAAGGCGAGCAGGTTGATCTCGGCCGACGCCATGTCCTTCAGGAACCGATACGCGGCGCCTGGCCGGTCCTCGACGATGGCATAGAAGTACTCGACGGGTCGGACGCTGGCTGCCATGGGGTGCCTCCTGGCTGCGGTGCCTACCCCCACAAGCTAGACCGCGCGGGCTTCCAACGCAAGAGGCGAGTGGGCATCGGGGCGCGTCCCGGTCTATAATCGAATTCCCCCCGGAGCAACGTGCGCGTCGCGCGGATCGCGCCGTGAGGTCCCGCGCGCCCGTCGGAGGTACGCCCGTGAACCTGCTGCAGCTGCATCGTTCCGCCTTTCGCGCGCTCTTGCGAAACCTGATGCGCACCGGTCTGACGATGCTGGGCGTCATCATCGGGGTGAGCGCCGTCATCTGCACCATGGCCATCGGCGACGGGGCGACTGCGAGGCTGCAGTCGGAGATCGCCAGCGCGGGCGCGAACATGATCTGGATCGAGGCCGGGAGCGTGAACCGGCACGGCTTCCACTCCGGGGCCCACGGCACGAAGACCCTGACGGTGGACGATGCGAAGGCGATCGCGCGGGACGTGCCGCTCGTCAAGGACGTCACGCCCAACGTGGACACGCGCACGCAGGTGGTCTACGGCGACCAGAACTGGTTCGCGCCCGTGCGGGGCATCGCGCCCGCGTACCTCGCGGTGAGGGACTGGCCGGTGGTCGTCGGCGGCATGTTCGACGACCGGGACGTCGAGCGGGCGGCCGACGTCTGCGTGCTGGGGCAGACCGTCGTGCAGACGCTCTTCGCGCACGACGATCCACTGGGCAAGACCATGCGCGTGCGGGACCACGAGTGCAAGGTGATCGGCGTGCTGGCGCCGAAGGGGCAGTCGGCCTTCGGACAGGACCAGGACGACATCGTCCTGATGCCGTACACGACCGTGCAGAAGAAGATCAAGGGCCAGTACTGGCTGGACGACATCATGATGTCGGCGGTGTCGGGCGACGCCGTGGCGCCCGCCGAGGCGCAGATCGCCGACCTGCTGCGCGTCCGCCATCGCCTGCGTCCGGGCACCGAGGACGACTTCAACCTGCGCCACCCGACCGAGATCGCGCAGGCCGTGGAAAGCTCCACGCAGGTGATGGAGCTGCTGCTCGCCGCGGTCGCCTCGGTCTCGCTCGTCGTCGGGGGCGTGGGCATCATGAACATCATGCTGGTGTCGGTGACCGAGCGGACGCGCGAGATCGGGCTGCAGCTGGCGGTGGGCGCGCGCGGGCGCGACGTGCTGCGGCAGTTCGCGCTCGAGGCGCTCATCATGAGCCTGGCGGGCGGAGCGGTGGGTGTCGGCCTCGGGTTCCTCGGCACACGGGTGATCGCCGACGCGCTCGAGTGGCCGACGCGCGTGTCGACCGGCGCTGTCGTGCTGGCCGTCGCCTTCTCGGCGGTCATCGGCGTCGTGTTCGGCTACTATCCGGCGCACAAGGCCGCGCGGCTCGACCCGATCGACGCCCTGCGCTACGAGTAGGACGGGTCCGTCCTTCCCGCGACGCCGTCGCGCGACCCACATTCGGCTCGACGCTCCAGCACGGCCGCAGCGGCCGTCCGGTGCGGGTGCGCGGAGGTTCACAGCCCGCGCGCTGACTGCACTTCTTCGTAGACTCCCTTCAAGCGATTGGATTTGGGGCCGGTTCCAGCGGCGTTGCCCCTGGGATCTCGGCCTGTTTTCACCTGCCTCTGCCGGAGCGCGGTTTGCACGCCAAACACCTTCCTTTCCCCTTTAGTCCTCGCGAAACCCTCAACCAGGAGGTAAGCCAGCACACACTACCAGGGAGTATGCAATACTCGGCAACCCGTCGGCTAAGGAGGTGTGTATGACACCACGTAGGCGCTGGCTGCCAGTGCTGCTCGTCCTGGCCGTCGTCATCGCCGTCCCGTCGTTGGCCTGGGCGCAGGCGGACACGGGCGTGATCGACGGCCGCATCTTCGACGAGAGCCGGTTAGCGGTCCCGGGCGCGACCATTACCGCCAAGAACGTCGCGACGGGGTTCACACGGTCGGCCGTATCGGGTGAGACGGGCACTTATCGCATCGGATCCCTTCCTCCGGGCACCTATGAGGTGACCGCCGAGCTCTCAGGCTTCGCGACGATGCTCTTCCAGGGCGCCATCGTGCAGGTCGGCAGCTCCACGAACGTGGACTTCACCATGAAGGTGGCCACCGTGGCCGAGAGCATCACGGTCACGGGCGAGTCTCCGCTGGTCCAGACCACCAAGTCCGACGTCGGCCAGGTGATCAGCTCGAATCTGATCGAGAACATCCCGCTCAGCGGCCGGCGGTTCCAGGATCTCTCGCTGCTGGTGCCCGGGACCCGCCCGTCGAACTACTACGACCCGACGAAGACCGAGGTGGGCGGCATCAGCTACGGCGGCATGAGCGGCCGCGCGGTGAACATCACCGTGGACGGTGGTGACAACAACGACGGCGTCGTCCGCGGCCTGCTGCAGCAGATGAGCGCCGACGCGATCCAGGAGTACAAGGTGACCACCGGCCGCTACAGCGCCGAGTTCGGACGCTCGACGGGCGGGGTGGTGAGCGTCGTGACGAAGAGCGGTACCAACCAGCTGCACGGCAGCGCGTTCGGCTTCTTCCGCGATGCGAAGCTGAACGCGGAGACCTACTTCGAGAAGGAAGCCGGCAGCGGCAAGCAGCCCTTCTCACAGCAGCAGCTGGGCGCCACGGCGGGCGGCGCGATCGTGAAGGACCGCGCGTTCTTCTTCGGGTCCTACGAACACAACCGCCGCCAGGACTACAAGACCGTCTATACGAACGGGGTCCTGCCCGACCAGGAGGGCCCGCAGCTCGCGCCGTTCCGGAACCACCTGATTCTCGGGAGGACGGACTTCCAGATGGGCGCGAACCAGTCGCTGATGGTGCGCTTCTCGCGCGAGGACAACAAGCGCGAGAACGACTTCATCGGCGGGAACACGCTGAAGTCCGCCGGCGCCCTCAACACCAACGTGATCAACATGTTGATGGGCAAGTACACGACGGTGCTCGGCTCGAGTAAGGTGAACGAGTTCCTGGTGCAGTACCAGCACTTCGAGAACAACATCACCGCCAACGACAACACCGTCCCGGGTGTGCAGACACCTGATCTGTTCTTCGGGGCCAACCTCAACACGCCGCAGCAGACCATCCAGAATCGCTGGCAGGTCAAGGAGGACTTCGCGTTCCGCAAGGAAGGCTGGGGCGGCGACCACGACTTCAAGGTCGGCGGTGAGATCGTCAAGTCGCACTACGGCGGCTTCTTCATCCCCACGCTGTACGGGTACTTCATCTTCAACGAGCGCCTGCCCGGCAACGACCTCAACAGCTATCTGAACGCGATTGCCGACACGTTCACCGGGTCGGCCGGCAGCAACGTCTCCAACGACAACTGGACGAGCGTCGGCATCTACTTCCAGGACGACTACCACCCCACGAGCAACCTGACCCTGAACCTCGGGCTCCGTTGGGAGATGCAGCCGGGCCCCTACGACAACGATTTCGACACGCTCGCGCTGCGGGCGATCGCGGCGGACGGCTACAACACCAAACGGCAGGTGGACAAGAAGGACTTCGGCCCGCGGATCGGCTTCGCGTACGACGTGAAGGGCGACGGCCAGACGGTGATCCGCGGCGGGTACGGGCTCTACTACGACGAGCTCTTCCAGAACATCACGCTGTACGAGCGCTGGAGCGACGTGCGGACGCCGCTCTTCTTCGTGTCGGCCTCGCCAAGCCCGTGGACGCCGGGATACTACGCCGCCAACCGCGAGGCCATCCGCAGTTCGTTCATCGACCCGACGTTCGCCGGCCAGGCGCTACGTCTGACAGCCCCCGACCTGGTCCAGCCGAGGGCGCACCACTTCAACGTGGGCGGGTCACACCAGTTCACGCCCGCCTTTTCGATGGACTTCGACTATATCCACTCGGTCGGCAAGGACGAGGTGCATCGCTGGCGGATCAACACCCCGCAGAACGTCAGTACCCGACTCTCACCTGCTGGGGTGTTCGCGCCAGACCTCGGCGCCTTCATCGTCGAAGGCAACCGGGGGCACTCGCGGTTCGACGGGGTCTACGTCACGGGTAAGGTGAGGCTGGCGCGGACCCAGGTGCTGACGAGTTACGCGTGGACGCAGGCGAAGGCCCTCGGCGATACGTTCGGGACCCAGCCGTCGGACATCAGCAACGGGAACGATGCGACCGACTGGGGCCCGACCTATAACGACGTCGCGCACCGCTTTACCCTGGGTGCGACCTGGTCGCTCTGGAAGGGCCTGCAGTACTCGACCATTCTCCAGGCGAATACCGGCAAGCCGTTCAACGCGCTGGCCGGACTGGGCGGCGTTCGCAACGCGGTCCGCGCCATCGACCCCAGTACCGGGGAGCCCTTCCCGCGGAACGCGTTCCGCGCGGCCGGCTTCTTCAGCTGGGACATGCGCTTCGGCTACAACTTCAACGTCGGCAACCGACGCACGGTCGAGGCGCTGTTCGAGGTGTTCAACATCACGGATCACGTCAACTTCGACCGCGACTCGTACGTAACCCGCTACACGTCGCCGAGCTTCGGTACGCCGACCGAGATCCTCAACAACAGCCAGCGGCAGGCGCAGTTCGGCCTGCGGTTCAGCTTCTAGGCGCCGGGGGACTCGGTCCCCTCGGAGCACACGCCGGGGCGGCGGGGCAACCCGCCGCCCCGTTTCGTTGTCGGGAGATGTCGGTCGGCCCGGTGTTCCGGGGTCGGCGGCCGGAGGGTCAGCGGGACGGCGCCCGGCGTGCGGTTGCCAGGCGCTCCCGCGCGGCCGCCCGTACGGCTGGCGCGGCAGACGGGTCGCCGGCGATCCGCGCGAACTCTTCGCGCGCGTCCGCCACGCGCCCCTGCTGCTCGAGCACGCGCGCGAGGTTGAAGCGGGCGTCGGCCTGGCGGGGCTCGACGTCGAGCGACCGCCGGAACAGCGTCTCGGCTTCGGCCAGCCGGCCGGCCCCGGCCTCGAGGGCGCCCAGACCGTTGAGCGCCGGCGCGAAGTCCGCCTGGATGTCCAGGATCGCGCCGTACTCCTTCCGCGCCTCGTCTGTCCGACCTGCCTCGGCCAGGACCTTCGCGAGATCCAGCCGCACCATCGGCTTGGCCGGGTCGCTCTCGACCGCCGCCCGCAGCTCGGCGATCGCGTCGTCGTAGCGGCCGCGGCTGGCCAGGATGCCGCCGCGCAGCACGCGCGCGTCGGCGAACTTCGGGTCGAGCGCCAGCGCCGCCGCCGCCTCCCGCAGCGCCTGATCCTGATCGCCCCGGCGCACCTGGCAGATCGCGATCCACAGGTGCGCGTAGGAACTGGTCGGCACGAGCTCGAGGTAGGTGTGGTATTGCGCGATCGCTTCCCGGTACTGCTCCATCCCCATATATGCGCTGCCCAGCACCAGACGCGCGAAGGCATTGCGCGGGTTCGCACGCAGGACGTCCCGCACGATCGGCAACGCTTCGGAGAACCGCCGGTCACGCACGGCGCTGTTGGCACGCCGCAGGCGGTTGAAGACGGCAATCATGTCCTTTGGATCGGCGCGCGACTCCCCTGGTAAGGGTGCTGCGGGCTCGGCCCCGGCCCCGATGTAGCCGAGCGCAGCCAGCTTTTCCCTCGCCTCGCGGTCGAGGCGCCCCGTCGCCATGGCCCCCGCAGAGCCACCGGTGAGCGCCGTGAGCGCCCGCCGCATGGCCTCGGCCGTCTTCGCCTGCACGGCGTACAGGTTCTCCGTTTCTGCGGGATCGCGCGACAGGTCGTAGAGCTCTGGCCGGGGCGCATCGATGAACTTCCAGCGAGCGTCGCGCAAGGTGCGTAGCGGCGCCCAGTTCGAATAGAACTCCGGCAGGTAGGTCTCGGCGTAGATGGGTGGCGACTCGCCCTGTTGCTCGCCCAGCACGACGGGCACCAGACTTCGACCGTGCGGCGTCGGAAGGGCTGGCGCCCCGACAAGATCCAGCAGCGTGGGCGCGACGTCCGTCAGCCGCACGGGTTCCCGCACGACACGTGGCGACAGGCGACCCGGGCGCCACAGAATGAACGGCACCCGGATGGCGCTGTCGTAGACGAACATCGAGTGCGTCTCCTCGCCGTGGTCGCCGAGACTCTCCCCGTGATCGCCGACGATGGCAATGAGTGTCGTGTCGAGGAGGCCCAGCTGGCGCAGCTTATCGAGCACCGAGGCCACGATCGCATCGTCGAAGGAGATCTCCCCGTCGTACGGCGCGTCGAGAAAGGCGGCGCCGAAGGGCTGCGGCGCGCGATACGGCTCGTGCGGGTCGTAGAGGTGCAGCCAGGCGAAGAACGGCGCGCGGTCGCCGCCCGCGCCGGCTGCCCCGGACGATGAAGGCGGGGCGGCGGCGTACTGGTCCAGCCACCGATCCAGCGCCTCGGCCGTGTGGTCGCCGCGTCGCTCCGCCTCGAGGCTCACGACCTGCGCCTGCGCGCCCTGCATGCGGTCGTCGTACACCTCGAAGCCGCGCGCGAGGCCGTAGCGACGGTCCAGCACGAAGGCGCTCACGAAGGCCGCCGTGCGGTAGCCCTGGCCGGCGAGCACGGTCGCGAGCGTGGGGAACCGGTCGGAGAGGTAGAAGTTGCCGTTGTTGCGCACGCCGTGCTCGAACGGATAGAGCCCCGTGAAGATCGTCGCGTGCGCGGGCAGCGTGATGGGCGCGGAGCTGAAGGCCCACTCGAAGCGCACGCCTTCGGCGGCGAGCCGGTCCAGATGCCGCGTGCGCGCCCGCGCGTACCCGTAAGCGCCGATGTGGTCGGCCCTCGTCGTGTCGAGCGTGATGAGGAGGATGTTGTCGCGCCGGGCGACGGTGGCACCCGGCGACGCCGCGTCGCCTCGATGCCAGACCCGGTATGCCACGCCAGTGGCGGTGAGCACGAGGGCGAGCCCCAGCACCGCGAGCAGGACACGGCGCCGGGACGAGGTCCCCGGTGCGCCCGGAGCCGCGCCCGCAGAATGCGATGTCCGCGAGGATGCGGCTCTCTGCACGGTTCGGGGTGAGCGACGCTTCTTCATCGTGTTGCGCGGGCCGGTCATCGGGGCCGACCGAGCGTCTCCGACAACTGCCTGACCACTTGCGCCACCTGAGGCTGATCCGGCCGCAGCGCCAGCGACGCCCGGAGCGCCTCGAGAGCACCTTCCTGGTTGCCGGACTCGAGCCGCGCGAAGCCCAGCCCGTTCAGCAGCGCAGGTGTGCGAAGGCCTGCGTGGAGCGCGCGCTCGAAATAGGGCACCGCCGCGGCTGGTTGCCCTGTGCGCGCCAGGGAGGCCGCCAGCCCGGCGAGCGCATCGACGTCTGTGGGCGACTGCTGAACCACCTGCTCGAAGAGCGGCAGCGCCTCATCGAAGCGGCCCTCGCGTGCGCGAACAACCGCGAGGCGCAAGGCGGCGACTCCGTCCTCGGGATCACGTGCCCTCGCGCGCTCGAAGTAGCTGCCGGCCTCCATCGGATCGCCCGCTTCGAGCGCAAGGTCACCGAGCCCCACGAGCGCCTCGGGATTGCCGGGCGCCATGGCAAGCACCCGCTGGTATGCGGCCTTCGCCTCCGCCAGCTTGTGCTCTGCCCGAAGCACCCGGGCCTCGGTCAGCGCGGGTTCAGGGGAACGCGGGTCGAGCCGGGCAGCCTCGGCGAGCAGCGTCCGTGCCTCGTCCGTCTTTCCTGTCACGCGCAAGGCTTCGCTGAGGACGAGGAGATCGTCGGCGTCCGCCGCCCCATCCGCCTGCAGCCGCCGCAACTGGACGATTGCTGCCGCGTACTGGCGGAGCTCGACGAATGCGAGCGCGAGACTCCGCCGAGCGAGCGTAATATTCGGGTCCTCGGCGAGCACCGACTGCAGCATCCGGACGGCGAGATCGGGATCGACCTTGGCCTGCGCCACACCACGCTCGAGCCTGTTGATTAGCTGGATGCCATCCTTCGGATCGCGCCCGGAGGGCTTCGCACCTGCGCCCGACGCGCTGCCCAGATACCCGAGCGCCCGAAGGCGCTCGGCGGTCTCGCGGTCGCGGGTGCCTGCAGCCGTCGGGGTGGCCGAGGCGCGCATCTGCGCGTCGAGCTGGCGGGCCATCGAGGAAGCCCGCTCCGGCTGGTCGCCGATGCGATTCCTGCGCTCGCCGGGGTCGTCCTCGAGGTCGTACAGTTCCGGCTGCGGGGCGTCGATGTACTTCCAGGCAGCGCTGCGCAGCCCGTGAAGGGGAGCCCACCCCAGACTGCGCTGGGCCATCAGCGACTCGACGTACACCGGTTCGTCGCCCAGGGCGCCGCCCTCGAGCGCGACACGCAGCGAGCGGCCGTCCAAATGGCCGGGAAGCGCGACCCCGGCAAGGTCGAGCAGCGTCGGCATGACGTCCACTCCCTGTGCAACGACCGGGGCCACCTGCCGATCGCGCACGCCCGGACCCGCCACGATGAAGGGCACGCGCAGGGTGGCATCGTACAGGAAGACACCGTGCGTCTCCTCGTCGTGCTCGCCGAGGCTCTCTCCATGGTCGGCCGTCACGAGCACCAGCGTGTTCGCGGTGTCGCCCCGTTGGTCCAACTGCTGGAACAGACGGCCGAGTTGGGCATCGACGAACGCCACCTCGCCATCGTACGGCCGATCGGGGAAGCGCGTGGCGAACTCCTCAGGCGGTTCATAGGCCGCATGTGGGTCGAAGTAGTGCACCCACATGAACCACGGCCGACCCGGGCCTCCGTCTTGACTCGACCGGCCGGCTCGCTGCTCCCCGAGCCAGGCAAGAACCTGGTTCGTCGTGGCATCGGCGCGGCGTTCGGAGTACGACCGGCGCGCAGCCGGTGCCCCGCGCGGCAGCCGGTCGTCGTACGTGTCGAATCCCGAGGCGAACCCGAACCGATGATCGAGGGGGAATCCCGAGACGAACGCGGCCGTGGCGTAGCCGGCGGCCTTCAGCCGGGAGGCGAGCGTCGGCAGGGTGTCGGGCAGAACGAAGGCGCCATTGTCGCGCACGCCGTGCCGCAGCGGCGTGAGGCCGGTGAGGATCGACGCGTGCGACGGCGCCGTGAGCGGGGCCTGCGCGATGGCGGTCTCGAAGCGGGTGCCGCCGCGCGCCAGCGCGTCCAGCACGGGCGACGTGCCGCCGCCGTAGCCGTAGCAGCCCAGGCGATCCCATCTGAGCGTGTCAATCGTGACGAGGAGCACGTTCGGCAGCGCGACGTCGCGTCTCCACGGCCGCGAGCTCCACAGCCAGGCCGCCGCGGCGCCCGCCACGCACACGAGCGCGACGGCCGAGGCCAGACGACGACGCGAGCCGGTCGTCGGCACCCGTGCCGGCGCTGCCGCCGATCCACCCGACGACCGACGTTTCTTCCGTTGGCTGGCCGTCATCGCTCGTGGTCGGTTGCCGGCGCCCTGATCCCGTCGAGCAGGCGACGGATCTCCGGCTGGTTCGGGTTCAGCTCGAGCGACTGCGCGAAGAGCCGTGCGGCCTCCTGGCGCTCGCCGAGCTGGAGCTCGGCCCAGCCGAGGCCGTTCAGGAGGTCGGGGGACGCCGCGCCCCCCTCCAGCGCCATGGCCGTCCGGAACTCGGCCGAGGCCTCGGCCCACCGGCCCTTCGCCGAGTACGCGGCGCCGAGCAGCGTGCTGCGCTCCACGGACGCCTCGGTCGGCACGAGGATCGCGATCGCGCGGTCGGTCTTCTGTTGCACGAGGAGCGCGCGGCCCAGGCTGACGCGCACGGCGTCGCTGTCCGGCGCCAGGGCCAGGGCCCGGCCGAACGCCGTCTCGGCGCCGGCCGGGTCGCGCGCCGCGAGCAGGCCCGTGCCGAGCAGCGCGAGGTGCCGGGGCGATTCGGGGGCGAGCCCGACGGCGCGCCGCAGGGCCGGGAGCGCCG
>JAHECP010000244.1 GCA_024641665.1 Acidobacteriota bacterium | reverse complement strand
GGCGACCATCAGCGCGCTCTCGCCCACGCCGAGCGCCCCCTCGCGCAGCGCGAGCCACGCCGCGGCCGACAGGCCCACCATCAGCGGCAGGTCGAACCGCCGGAGCGACCGGGGCGCCGCCAGCGGCGCGACCAGCGCCGACAGGCCCAGGATGAACAGCACGTTGGCGATGTTGCTGCCGATGACGGTGCCGACGACGAGGTCGCCATGGCCGGTCACGGCGGCGGCCACGGCGGCGGCCAGCTCGGGCGCGCTCGTGCCGAACGCCACGATCGTCAGGCCGACGACGAGCGGCGGGACGCCCAGCGACAGGGCCAGGCGCGACGCGCCGCGGACCAGCACGTGGGCGCCCCCGGCCAGCGCGGCGAGGCCGCCGGCCACCAGCAGGACCGACACGACCGTCACCGGGCGCCCTCGCCGCTCCGTTCCGCCGTCCCGCCTGGCCGCCGTGCGCGCGTGGGCATCCGTCTGGTCCTTAATCCTCTGCCGCCGTGCTTCTCCACATGTACCGCACCGGCGGACGTGCAGACAACAAGAACGAGCTGCCACCACCTGCTGTACGTCGGGCTGGTGGCGCGCAAGGGCCGGCTCGCGTGCGGCGGCGTTACGGTGCGGCGCGGTCCGGGCCGCGCGGGACGACCCGCTGGCCCAGCAGGTTGAGCTTGAACCGCCTGACCGTGGCCGGCGCGACGATGTCTCCCCCGGGGGCCTGAAAGTAGAGTGCGTCGAACGGACACTGGACGATGCACGCGCCGCACTGGACGCATCGCTCGGCGTGCGGCAGCATGGCCAGATGCCGCTGGTGATCGACCGTGAACACCCCGGTGGGGCAGACCTGCTCGCAGAAGCCGGCGCCCTTGCACCGTTGCTCGT
The DNA here is from genome assembly GCA_024641665.1 of Acidobacteriota bacterium. Lineage (GTDB taxonomy): Bacteria > Acidobacteriota > Vicinamibacteria > Vicinamibacterales > JAHECP01 > JAHECP01. The sequence continues at coordinate 6,251 of JAHECP010000244.1, read as the reverse complement.
CCAGCACGATGCGCAGCAGCCGATCCGCGTGCAGCCCGCTCTTGAAGACCGGCGTGCTCCCGGCCAGGTCGAGCCCGAGCAGCAGGAGCACGACGATCGACGCGAACCCCCAGCGGAGGACCAGCGTCCACGTGAAGGTGCCGGTCACGGCCGCGCCAGCCGAGAGTCCGGCGACGAACAGCAGCCACAACAGGAGCGGCAGACCCCGCTCGCCCCAGTCGAAGAACACGAAGCCCCGGTGCCGGCGCGTGGTCCGCAGCCACGGCCGGTACAGCGGGAACGCCAGGAACAGGGCCAGCGCGAAGCCCCACACGAGACCCGCGAGCGGCAGGACACCTGCCGGCCAGAACGGCCACGCCAGCAGCGCCAGCAGGGAGATCGGGAACGCCCAGGCCACGGCCATCTCGAGGCGCTGCGGCCAGCGGAAGCTCACGGTGCGTCCGGCGTCCCGACCGTCGGAGACGCCTGTCACGTACGCGGGGATCGACGCGGCGTCGACCGGTCCCCACACGACGGTCCACCCGGTCCTGGCGCGGACGTTCGGGCCGACGATGCCGGTCGCGGCGAGCTGAGGCAGGATGACGCGCCGGTGATTCACCCGCGTCTCGATGCCGCTCGTCTTCAGGACCGAGATCACGTCGTGATCGGTCAGCAGGCCTCCCGTCGCCGCGCACCACACGTTGACGCCGCGGCTGTTCGCGACGAGCAGCCAGACGTCGAGCCCCTGGAGCGCGCGGCGCACGCGTTCGACGGTCAGCCGGAAGTTGCCCGTCAGCAGGACCGGCGAGGCGGGGCCCGGCGCGCCGATGCGCACGAGTCCCGTCGGCGCGCGCCACGGCAGGACCCGCAGCAGCGTGAGCGGCAGATCGATCCGCAGGAAATCGATCGGCCTCATGGCGCCCCCGCGGGAGGCCGCCGCGCCTCGAAGGCCGCGAAGCTGCGGAGGCCGCTCGTGCGGACCGCAACCATTGCCAGGCCGGCGTCCGTCAGGCGCGCCGGCAGGCCGGCGACGGGACGCGTGGTCTGCTGGGTGAGGAGGAAGGTGATCGCCGCGAGCGGAACCCGGACCAGTCCGTGCAGGACCCGACGCGCCAGGCCGCGGGGCCGGACCTCGTCGGCGACGAGGAGGCGGCCCCCGGGCTTTAGGATCCGCGTCACCTGCGCCAGCGTGTAGGTCAGCTCGTCGGCACTCAGCTCGGAGAAGCACAGCCCGGCCGTCACCGCGTCGTAGCTCGCCGGCGCTTCGGCGTCGAGCTCGGCCACGCCCGCCTCCGCGAGCTCGATCCGGTCGGCCAGCCCGGCAGCCTGCGCGCGCCGCCGGGCCAGCTCGAGCATCTCCGGGTTGACGTCGATCCCCTTCACGGCCGCGCCGCGCCGGGCGGCGCGAATCGCCAGCGCGCCGGTGCCGCACCCGAGATCGAGGACGCGCTGGCCCGGCGCGATGCCGCTCACCAGCCGATGGTAGGTCCGCTCCACCCCTCCGAGCGTGAGCAGCCTGATGCCGAGATCGTACCGGCGCGGAGCGGACTCCAGGATGCGCATCAACACGTACGTGCTCATGTCGTGCCTGCAGGGGCCTGCCTGCAGAATACCGCGGGCGCGGGCCGAGGCACAGCACGATCGCCGCGCCCTTGCACCTGCGACCTTTGTGACAGAATGTGGGGATTGCGCGGCCGGGTCGGGGGCCGACCGGCGCCAGCCCGTTATGCGGCTCGCAACACGGATGTCGTACTCGTTAGCGCCGAGCCGCATGACGGGCTAGGCGCGCCACAGGCGCGCCCCGCGCGACCGGCGCGGGGATCGTGGGGCCCCGCGAGTGAGCGGGTAGGCGGGTCCGCGGGGGTGACACCTCTCGCCAAGGCCGCGCACGGCGCGGCCCGCGAGGAGCGGCGTGGGGCGAAGGGGTCCCCACGAGCGACGAGCCGGGGTGTGGGGCGGAGCCCCACGTGAGTGATGGAGGCAGGCATCATGGACGTGAAGGCGATTCAGGCGGCATTGCGCGAGCAGGGCTTCGACGGCTGGCTGCTGTGTGACTTCAGGAACCGGGACTTTCTCGCCTACCGGGTGCTCGGCCTGGACTTCGAGAAACTGCACTCGCGGCGCTGGTACTACTTCATCCCCGCCAAGGGCTCGCCCAAGCGGCTGGCGTGCGCGGTCGAGCCGACCGCGCTCGACACGCTGCCGGGCGCGAAGAAGATCTTCCTCTCGTGGAAGGACCTGTACGCCGGCCTCCGCTGGCTGCTCGGGTCGGGCAAGAAGAAGATCGCCATGCAGTACTCGCCCAAGAACAACGTGCCCTACATCTCGCTGGTCGACGCCGGCACGATCGAGCTCGTGAAGGGCCTGGGGCACAAGGTGGTCTCGTCGGCCGATCTGCTGCAGCAGTTCGTGTCGGTGATCGACGAGAAGGGCTACCGCCTCCACAAGGAGGCCCAGGCGGTCATGGACCGGATCCGCGCCGAGGCGTTCGAGGAGATCGGCAAGGCGATCCGGACGAACAGCGGCGCGACCGAGTACGACGTGCAGCAGTACATGATGCGCCGCTTCGCCGAGGAGAACCTGACGACCTACTCGCCGCCGATGGTGGGCGTGAACGATCATCCCGCCGACCCCCACTTCGACGTCACGGCGGAGAACGCGCGGCCCTTCAAGAAGGGCGATACGGTGCTGATCGACATGTGGGCGAAGAAGGACGTGCCAGGCGGCATCTACTACGACATCACCTGGTCGGGCTACATCGGCGACAATCCGCCCGCCAAGTACAAGGAGATCTTCGACGTCGTCATGTGCGGGCGCGACGCCGCGATCGCGTTCGTGCAGGGTCGGGTCGCGGCCGACAAGCCCGTCTACGGCTGGGAAGTGGACGACGCGTGCCGGAACGTGATCAAGAAGGCGGGCTACGGCAAGTACTTCCTGCACCGCACGGGGCACGCCATCGACACCGCGACGCACGGCGACGGCGCGAACATCGACAACCTCGAGACGAAGGACGAGCGGCGCCTGCTCCCGGGCTGCTGCTTCTCGATCGAGCCGGGCATCTACCTGGCGGGCAAGATGGCCGTCCGGACCGAGATCAACATGTTCATCCGGCAGGAGGGAGCGGCCGAGGTCACCGGGGAGATGCAGAGAGAGCTGGTGCTGATCCGCTGAGGAGGGCTGGAGAAACCCTCACCGCGGAGGCCGCGGAGGGGATTCACCACGGAGGGCACGAAGGGCACGGAGGTACTTCTTCGTACTGTCACGCTGTCACGCTATCACGCGACTTGAGCCCTGAGCCCTGAGCCGTGGGAGACTTGGAGGGGTCGGCCTTGGCCGGCCCTGCGTCTTTTCCGTGGCGATTTCCGTGGTCGTTCCGTGGTCCTTCCAGCCCCCAGTCCCCAGTCCCGACAGGTCCGTACCCCCCCCTACGGCACCATCCACACCACCACGTAGGCCTGCGCCATCACGATCAGCCCCATGATGGAGGCGAGGGCGAGGCTGTGCCAGAAGACGAAGCGCAGCAGGTCGCCCTCGCCGCCCTGCTCGTTCGTGGCGGCCGTCGCGACGACGATGCTCTGCGCCGCGACCATCTTGCCCATCACGCCGCCGGAGCTGTTGGCCGCCGCGATGAGCACCGGGTTCAGGCCGAGCTGCTCCGCGGTGATGCGCTGCAGGCTGCCGAACATCACGTTGCTGCTCGTGTCCGACCCCGTCAGCGCGACGCCGAGCCAGCCGAGGAACACCGCGAAGAACGGATAGAGGCGTCCCGTCCGCGTGAACGCGAGGCCGAGCGTCGCGTCGGTGCCGCCGTAGCGCGTGACGAAGCCGAGCGCCAGCATCATCGCGATCGTCGCGAGCGGCCACGCCATGCGCGCCAGCGTGCCGCGGCCGATCGACACCAGCTCGCGCACCGGCACGCGTAGGAACGCCGCCGCCACGAGCGCCGCGAAGAGGATGCTCGTGCCCGTCGCCGACAGCCAGTTGAGCGAGTAGACCGCCGCCTCGGCGCGCGCCGCGCGGTACGCCGGGTCGGCGAGCCGCGCGCGATCGACCGGCTCGGGGACCACCGGCCGGTCGCGGTAGGCGCGACGGTGGAGCCCCGGCACCTCGAAGGCGGGCGCCAGCCACGGGCTCGGCGCCGGCGGCGCGCCCGTGCGCACGTACGCCACCGCCGCCGGGGGCCCGCCGGTCAGCAGCGCCTTCACCGGCCCGAACCCCCACGCCGCCACCGCGACGCTCAGGATCGCCCAGGGCATCCACGCACGGACGACCTGACGATGTGACGGACGGGGGGAGTGGGGACTGGGGACTGGGGCCGTCTTCGCACTGGCGCTTCCTCGGGCCAGGGGCTCGGGACTCCCGCCTTCGCCAAGGCTGCGGCGGGGAACGGGGACTGGGGCCTCGTCACCCGGAAACTCCCACGGGCGCGCCGGCCGCCACACGGTGCAGAAGGCCGCCAGCGCCACGAGCGACGCGAGGCCGGCCATGATGTCCACCAGCTCGGGCCCGACGGCGTTGCTCCAGAACAGCTGGACGACCGCGAAGGTGCCGCCCGAGAGGAGCACCGCGGGCCACACCTCCCTGAGCCCGCGCCAGCCGCTCATCGCGACGACCAGCCACGCCGGCACGATCACCGACACGAACGGCAGCTGGCGTCCGGCCATCGCGCTGAGCGCGCCGACCGGCAGTCCGGTGACCGCCGCGAGCGCGAGAATCGGCGTGCCGATCGCGCCGAACGCCACCGGCGCGGTGTTCGCGATGAGCGACAGCCCGCCGGCCTGCAGCGCCGGAAAGCCGAGGCCTGCGAGGAGCGCCGCCGATATGGCCACCGGCGTGCCGAAGCCGGACGCGCCCTCGATGAACGCGCCGAACGAGAAGGCGATGAGCAGCGCCTGCACGCGCCGGTCGGCCGACAGGTGCGCCACCGACTGCTTGACGACGTCGAAGTGGCCGGTGTGGACGGTGAGATCGTAGAGGAAGATCGCGCACAGCACGATCCAGCCGATCGGGAACAGCCCGTAGAGCGCGCCGTCCACCGCGGCCGCGGCGGCCGCCGACGCCGGCATGCCGAACAGCCCCACCGACACGGCCAGCGCGGCCGTCAGCCCCGCGAGCGCCGCCCAGTGCGCGCGCCACCGGAACACGGCGAGCGTGACGAGGAGCAGCCCGATCGGGAGCGCGGCGGCGACGGTGCTCAGCCACGGCTGGCCGAGTGGATCGTAGGTCTGGACCCAGGGCATGGGAGTCTCCGAATGCCGAATATCGAATGCCGAATGTCGAATACTGGATGACGAATGCTGAATTGGAGCCCGGAGCACGCCGTTGCACGTGCGGTGGATTATAGTCTCCGGGACAGGAGGCCAGGGGCCTGAGGCCAGAGGCCGGCCTGAAGTCCGGCACTATGTACCCTCAGCCCTCCAGAGCCCCGAGCCCTCGAGCCCTGTGCCGTCAGCCGTGAACCGCCGTGAGCCCTGAGCCGTGAGCCATGAGGGTGTCGCTGTTCATCACCTGCCTCGCCGACCAGTTCCGCCCGGAGGTCGGGCTGGGCATGGTGCGGGTGCTGGACCGGCTGGGCGTCGCCTACGACTTTCCGCCGGGCCAGACGTGCTGCGGGCAGCCGGCGCGCAACGCCGGCAGCGTCGCCGAGGCGCGCGCGGTCGGCCGGCAGTTCCTGCGCGCGTTCCGCGACGCCGGGACGATCGTCGCGCCGTCGGGATCGTGCGTGTCGATGGTGAAGCACCACCTGCCCGGGCTCTTCGACCCGGGCTCGGCCGAGCACGACACGGCCCGCGCGATCGCGGCGCGCGTGCACGAGCTGTCGCAGTTCCTCGTGGACGTGCTCCACGTGGACGACGTCGGCGCGGCGTTTCCGTACCGCGTGACGTACCACGACTCGTGCCACCTGTTGCGCGAGCTGGGCGTGCAGGATCAGCCGCGGCGCCTGCTGCGGCGCGTGCGCGGCCTCGAGCTGGTCGACATGGCCGGATCGGACAACTGCTGCGGCTTCGGCGGGCTCTTCGCCGTGAAGCAGGCCGACATCTCCGGCGCGATGGGCGGCGACAAGATCGACCGCGCGATCGCCACCGGCGCGCAGGCGCTCGTCGCCTGCGACACGGGCTGCCTGATGCACCTCGACGGCATCCTGGCGCGACGCGGCGCGCCCCTGCGCGCCATGCACCTGGCGGAGGTGCTCGGCCGTGAGTAGCGCGCGCCGCGCCCACGCCGCGTTCACGGCCGGCGCCCGCGCCGCCCTCGCGCAGCCGTCGCTCGGC
>JAHECP010000243.1 GCA_024641665.1 Acidobacteriota bacterium | reverse complement strand
CGGGCGAGTCGGCGCCGACGGCGGTGACGTAGACGCCCGGCGGCAGCCACGCCGCGCGGACGACGGGCGCGCGCGCGGGCGTGGTCGTCACCAGGACGTCGGCCGCGCGGCACACTGCCTCGACGTCGGGCGCCGGATCCACGTCGAGCCCGAAGCGCGCCCCGACGTCGGCCGCGTACGCCTCGAGGCGCGCGCGGGTCGGGCTCCACGCGACCACCCGCCGGAACCGGCGCACCTCCAGCAGGCAGGCGATCTGGTGCCGCGCCTGCACGCCGCTGCCGATCACGCCGACCGTGTCGATCGCCTGGCGTGCGAGGCACTCGGCGGCCACGGCGCCGGCCGCGCCCGTCCGCACGTCGGTCAGGTAGCCGTTGTCGGCGAGGAGCGCGACGGGCAGGCCCGTGGACGCGTCGAAGAGCACCATCAGGCCGGACCCGCTCGGCAGCCCCTTCGCCGGGTTGTCGTAGAAGCCGGAGGCGACCTTCACGGCCACGTACGGCACCCCGGCCACGTACGCCGTCTTCACGTGGAACTCGCCGTGGACACCGGGGATGGCCAGGTTGATCACGGCCGGCACCGTCGCGCGGCCCTCGCCGTCGGCGCGGAACGCCTCGCGCACGGCCGCGACCGCCGCGGCGGGTGTGATCGCGGCGCAAATGGCGGCTTCCTCGATGATGGGAATCATGGCTGTCTCACGTACGAAAACCACGATGTCACGAAGCGCGGCGGCCTGCGCGACCTGGCCCTGACCGCTTCAGCCGGCCAGGTCGCTGGTCGGGGCCGGGGTGGGCGCACGCAAGTGCGCGCTCGTGTCGGCCGGAAGACCGCGCGCGCTTGCGCGCGCCCGCCCCGACCGCGACGCGCCCGAAGGGCCGTCAGGCCGCCGCGGGGGCACGATGAACACGAGGACTGTCCCGCTTCAGGCAGTTGTCAGGTTGCCCGGTGTGGCAGCCTTCGTGCCATCGTTTGACCTCACATCGTGCCTTCGTGGTGACTGTTCGGCACGCGTGCGGCGTCACAGGTCGCGCAGCCCGCGCGACGGCACCTTCACCGCCGGGCGCGCCGGCGCCTCGGTGAGATCCTCCCCGGGATTGACGAACCGGTCGCGCTCGAGCTTGTACTGCTTGTCGTAGAGCTGGCGGTAGCGCCCGTCGAGGGCGAGCAGCTCGTCGTGCGTGCCGCGCTCGACGATCTCGCCGTCCTCGATCACCAGGATCTGGTCGGCGCTCTGGATCGTCGAGAGCCGATGGGCGATGACGAACGTCGTCCGGCCGCGGCGCAGCGAGCGCAGGCCGTCCTGGATGAACGCTTCGCTCTCGCTGTCGAGGCTCGAGGTTGCCTCGTCGAGCACGAGGATTCGCGGGTCGGCGAGGATGGCGCGGGCGATGGCGACCCGCTGCCGCTGGCCGCCCGAGAGCCGCACGCCGCGCTCGCCGACGACGGTGTCGTACTGCTGCTCGAAGCGCTCGATGAACTCGTCGGCGTGGGCGATGCGGCTGACCTCGCGGATCTCGGCCGGCGTGGCGTCGGGCCGCCCGTAGCGGATGTTGTCGGCCACGGTGCCGTCGAACAGGAAGTTGTCCTGCAGCACCACGCCGAGGTTGCGGCGGAAGTCGCGCAGCCGGATGGTCGAGAGGTCCACGCCGTCCACCCGCACGCGGCCGGCCGTCGGCCGGTTGAACGCCATGACGAGGCTGATGAGCGTGCTCTTGCCCGACCCGCTCGAGCCGACCAGCGCGGTGGTCGAGCCGGCCGGCGCGTGGAACGAGACGTGCTTCAGCACCGGCACGCCGGCGGTGTACTCGAACCACACACCCTCGAACGTCACCTCGCCGCGCAGGTCCTCGAGCGGGGCGCGCGTGTCGTCCTCCTCGTCCTCGGTGGCCATGGCGAGGATCTCGCGGATGCGGTCGAGGCCAGCGAACGCCTCGCTGAGCTGCGTGCTGATCGACGCGATCTGCACCATGGGCGCGACGGTCAGCCCGGTGAACAGGATGTAGGCCACGAAGTCGCCGGACGTCATCGTCCCGTTGAGGACCGAGCGCCCGCCGACCAGCATGATCAGCACGCCGATGGCGCCCACGATCAGGCTCGAAAAGGCGGTGATGCCCGAGACGCCCGTGATCGACTTCGCGACGTTGCGCAACAAGCGGTGCACGCCGCGGGTGAAGACCAGCTCCTCGCGCTTCTCGGCCGTGTAGGTCTTCACGATGCGAATGCCGCCCAGCGACTCGTTGAGCCGGCCGGTGACCTCGGCGTTGATCTGGCCGCGCTCGCGGAAGAGCGGGCGCAGCCGCTTGAAGGCGAACGCCATCGCGCCGCCGAAGACGAGCAGCACGAGCAGCGTGACCGTGGTGAGCCACCAGTTCAGGTAGAAGAGGACGCCGAGCGCGACGGCCGCCGTGACCAGCCCGCCGCTCAGCGAGACGAGGCCCGTGCCGACGAGGTTCCGGATGCCCTCGGCGTCGGTCATGATGCGCGAGATCAGGATCCCGGTCTGCGTCGTGTCGAAGTAGCGCACGGGCAGACGCTCGACGTGCGCCTGCACCTGGCGCCGCATGTCGGCGATGGCGCGCTGCGCGGCCACGCCCAGCACCTGCGACAGCGCGAACGAGGTCGCCGCCTGCACCACCGTGGCGGCGCCGGCCGCCAGCGCCAGCACGCCGAGCAACTCGGCGTGCTTCTTCCCGATGACATCGTCGATCAGGTACTTGGAGGTGGCCGGCAGAACGAACCCGGCCATCCGGTTCACGAGCATCAGGAGGAGGCCGACCGCCAGGCGGCCCCGGCGCGACCAGATGATCTCGCGCGCCTCGCGCACGACGGTGGAGAGGCGGATCTTCGACCGGGGCCGCGTGCCCGGAGTCTTGTCCGACGACGGCGGCGGGACGGCGCCCCGCGCGGCGTAACGTCCCGCCCGGAGCCCCGAGCCCCGCGTCCTGAATCCCAACCCGAGCGTCCCCAGCCCCGGCACGTCGCTATCCCTTCACGCTCACGAACCGCTCGCGAGCCGTCTGGCGGAGGCGCTCGATGTCCTCCCGTCTGGAAACCGATAGAGGCACGGTACCGTGGATCTCCTCGATCAGCACATCGGTCGTGAGCGGCTGCTTCGCGTGCAACGCGCGGTAGAGGCCGCCGATCACCGCCTGTTCGATCTCGGCGCCGCTGAAGCCCTCGCAGGCGGCCACCACGCGCGGGAGGTCGAAGGCGGCCGGATCCTGCTTGCGCAGGGCCAGGTGGATCCGGAGGATCGCCGCGCGCTCGTCGGCGTCCGGAAGATCGACGAAGAAGATCTCGTCGAAGCGCCCCTTGCGGAGCAGCTCGGGCGGCAGCACGTCCAGATCGTTGGCCGTCGCCACCACGAAGACGTCGGCGTGGCGCTCCTGCAGCCACGTGAGGAACGAGCCGAGCAGCCGGCGGCTGAGGCCGCCGTCGGCGTCGACCCCGCCGCCGGCGACGAAGCCCTTCTCGATCTCGTCGATCCACAGCACGGCCGGCGCCATCGACTCGGCGAGCGTGGTGGCGTGGCGGAAGTTCTTCTCGGACTCGCCGATGTACTTGTCGTAGAGGCGGCCGGCGTCGAGCTTCAGGAGCGGCATCTGCCACAGGCGCGCGATGAACTTCGCGGCGAGCGACTTGCCGCAGCCCTGCACGCCCACCAGGAGCAGCCCCTTGGGCGGCGTCAGGTTGAGCGCGCGCGCCTCGGCGCCGAAGCCCACCTGCGCCCGGTCCAGCCACGCCTTCAACCCGCCGAAGCCGCCGATCTCGAACTTGTTGTCCTGCACCGGGAAGTACTCGAGCAGCCCGTCGTCGTGGATGAGCTGCGCCTTGCGGTCGATGATGCGCTGGATGTCGTCGGCCGACAGTCGTCCGTCCTCGAGCACGGCGAAGGCCAGCGCCTGCCGCGCCTGGTTGAGCGTCAGGCCGCTCATCGCGCGCACGAGGTGCACCATCTCGTCCGGCGTCAGCGCCACCTCGACCGGACGCTTCTCCTGGAGCGAGCGCAGCACCGTGCGGATGACGCCCCGGAGCTCCTCCTCGTCGGGCGGCTGCAGGTCGAGATGCACGGCGAGGTACGCCAGGGCGGAGGGCAGCTCCACGGCCGGACCTGTGAGGACCATCGTGGAGCGGGTGCGCGTGAAGCCCTCGGCCACGTCGCGGAAGGCCCGCTCGGCGGCCGGCTGCGCGAGGTGCACGCCGAAGTCCTTCAGGTGGAACAGCGCTTCGAGGCTGAGCGTGGCGATGTGGCGCAGGGCGCCCACCGGGTCGGTGGTCCCGAAGATCGGCTGCGGCGCGCTGACGCGCAGCAGCCCGTGCGTCAGGGACCACTCGAACAGCGGGAGCCGCAGGTCGCCTGCCGCCGCGCGCATCAGGCTCTGGACACGCTCCTCCTCCACGGTCTCGATCACCACGGCGGGGTGGTAGGAGAGCACCAGGGTCTTCAGGTCGTGGACGGTCGTCGAGAGGCTCATACGTCTCGGTCCGCGCGGGCCTCCAGTGTACCCCACTCGCGTGCCGGGCTCGCGGTATAGACTAGGCCGGACCGTCCGCCCCGGCCCCACGAGCCGCCGAGGCCCGGTCGTGGAGCCGCCCCGTGGCCGCTGACCCGGATGCCCAGGCGCCGAAGCCGCGCCGCCCGCCGATCGCCGTGCGAACCGACTGGGAGTCGCTCTCCGACGAGGCGCTGCTCGAGCTGCGGTTCTGCGAGCTGGGCCTCACGATCGAAGGGAGCAGCCTGGAGCCGCGGATCGCGGAGCTCTACGACGAACTGGCGGCGCGCGGCATCACGTTCCGCCCGCACTTCTGGGTGTCGGACGACTGGTTCACGCCCGACGGCGTGCCGGGCGTCGCCCTCCCCTTCTACCTGGCGCACCCGCGCCTCGCGAAGCTCGAGCTGAACCAGATGTTCGAGGTCGAGGGGGGCACGCCCGAGTGGTGCATGAAGATCCTGCGCCACGAGGCCGGGCACACCATCGACAACGCGTACAAGCTGCAGCGGCGCCGCCGGCGCCTCAAGCTGTTCGGGCGATCGTCCACCGAGTACCCCGAGTACTACACGCCCAAGCCCTACAGCAAGAGCTTCGTCCTCCATCTCGATTCCTGGTACGCGCAGAGCCATCCCGACGAGGACTTCGCCGAGACGTTCGCGGTGTGGTTGAACCCGGCGTCGCACTGGGAGACGCGTTACGCGGACTGGCCGGCCATCAAGAAGCTGCGCTACATGGACGACTTGATGGGCGAGATCGCGTCGAAACCGCCGCTCGTCCGCACGCGCCGCGCGGTGGACCCGGTGTCGCGGATGCGCCTCACGCTCGGCACGCACTACAAGCGCAAGCGCGAGCACTACGGCCTGGAGTACCCGGAGTTCTACGACCGCGACCTGCGGAAGCTCTTCTCGGACGCCCCCGAGCACGCGTCCAACATGAAGGCGTCGCGCTTCGTCACCCGCATCCGGAAGGAGATCCGCCGCATGGTCTCGAGCTGGACGGGTGAGTACCAGTACACGATCGATCAGGTCTTCGAGGACATGATCATCCGCTGCGACGAGCTGAACCTGCGCCTGAAGACGCCCGAGGAGCGCGCGAAGCTCGACTTCCTGGTCCTGCTCACCGTGCAGACGATGAACTACCTGCACAGCGGGCGCCACCGCGTCGCGCTGTAGCTCGGGTGGCACAGACCTTCGACCGGTGCCCCGGGAACCCGGCCCGCTCACCCGGTCAGGATGCCAGCTCGCCGTGCAGGTGCAGCGCCTGCACCGCCTCGACGATGTGCGGATCGAAGTGCGTGCCGGCGCCCTCCGCGAGCAGGCGCACGGCTTCGTCCATCGGGAGCGGCGCGCGGGATGCTGCCGGATCGCCTCGAACTCCTCGGGGCTGAGCCGGCCCGCCTTGTTGAGGATGGAGTCCGGCACCGCGATCTTCCCGACGTCGTGCAGGAGCGCCGAGAGCTCGGCCGTGTGCAGCGCGTCCGCCGACAGACCGAGCGCGGCGCCGATGCGCCCGGCGAACGCCGCCACGCGCTCCGAGTGCCGGTGCGTGTAGCCGTCCTTCGCGTCCACGGTCGCCGCGATCGCCTTCACCGTGTCGAGAAACAGCCGCTCGAGGTCGCCCAGCAGCCGCACGCGGTGCAGGGCGATGCCGGCCTGGTTGCCCACCGCGGCGAGCAACTCCAGATCCGCGTCGGAGAAGCGGCCGGGCCCGCTCACGCTGTCCACGTAGAGCGCGCCGAGGATCGCGTCGGCCGTCCTGAGCGGCACGCACATGACCGACCGGATCCGCTGCTGGATCACGCTCGCTCCCGCCTGGAAGCGGCGGTCGGCGCTGGCGTCGTGCGCGAAGATCGACACGCCCTGGCCGACGACGTCGGCGACGAGCGTGCGGCTCACCGTGAAGGGCGCGTCCCCGGCGCCGAGCGCCGCGGCCAGCTCCACGCCCCCGCCGTCCGCGCGGGTGACCAGCAGCGCGGCGCGGTCGGCGCCCGTCACCTCGAGCACGGCGTCGACGATCGCATCCGACAGCGCGGCCACGTCTGGCGCGCGCGACAGCGCCTCCGAGACCGCGTGCAGGGTCGTCAGGTGCAGCTGGGCGCGATCGAGCAGCGCGCGCTCGTCGCGCCGGTCGGCCGCCTCGAGCCAGTCCACCCGCGACGGCACGATTCGGCGGCTGACGACCGTCTCGATGCTGCTCGCATCGCCGCCGAGCTCCGCCGTCCGGCGCGTCGCGGACGTGGCGCGCTCGCCGCGGCACTCGAGCTCGACCGCGCCCACCCGGAGCACGTCGCCGGACGTGAGACGCTCCGACGCGACCGCCCGGCCGTTGACGAACGTGCCGTTGGCCGACCCGAGATCGGTGACCGCGAGCGCGTCGCCCGCGGCCTCGACGGCGCAGTGACGCCGCGAGACCGACTGGTCGCCCAGCGTCACGTCGCAGTCCGACGAGCGGCCGATGATGAGGCGGCGGCCGGGCTCGACCGGGATCCGGCGCCGGTCGCCCTCACGCAGCCTCAGCTCGAGAGCCATGGGCGGGTCGATTATACTCAGGGGTCAGGGGCATAGGCGTTAACTTAACAGCCACCGGCGCAGCAGGCCGGCGAGTGAGACGCCCTGCACCGGACGTTGGCGGCGCGCATCATTGAGGTCAAGACTCAGTTCACCCCGTGCGGTTGCGTCGA
>JAHECP010000067.1 GCA_024641665.1 Acidobacteriota bacterium | reverse complement strand
GCGCGCGCCGCCTCGGCGCTCAGCACGTCGTTCGGCGCGACGAGGCCCACGGCCTGGCGGTTCCTCACGTCGGTCAAGTGCGCGTCGGCGAGCCGCAGGCCGTCCTCGAGCACGCCGACCGTCGCGCCGGCGGTCACGAGGGCCCAGTAGGCGCGCGTGATCTCCAGGCGCAGGTCCTCGCGCGCCGCGTCGCGCTCGCCGCCGGCGGCGGCGGCCTCGGCTCTGGCCGCCCGCTCGAGCGCGTCGGTGCGGCCGGAGGTGTAGATGGGCCACGCGAGATCCAGCCGCGCGCGGTAGTTGTCGGGAACATCGGGGTAGATCACGTTGAAGACGCCGCCCGGGCCGACGAAGCCGTACTCGTCGACGTGGTTCGTGCGGGTGTAGCCGCCCAGGAGGGACACCTGCGGCTTCACGGCAGCCTCGCTGCCCCGGATGCGCGCCTCCGACGCGTCCGCGCGCGCGTTCATCTCGGCCAGCCGGTGGCTGGCCGCCAGGCCCCGCGCGATCGCCTCGTCGAGCGTCAGCCGCACGGGCGCGTCCTGCGCGCGCGCAACCTGGGCCATGAGGATGGCCGCCCCAAACCCCATCACGATTCCGAGTCTCTTCACGCGCATCATGCGTCCCCTTCAGCCGCGGACCCCAAGGCCCTGGGCCTTGAGCCCTGAGCCGTCCGCCGTCACTTTCTCGATGAACACGTCCTCGAGCGTCGGCGCGATCGGCCGGATGCTCGACACCACGAGCCCGGGCCGCGCGGCGAGCGCCTCCTGCAGGCGCGCGACCGCCGCGTCCACCGAGCCGGCCTGGCAGCGCACGTGCGCGCGCTCGCCGAACAGCTGCACGTCGGCGGCACCCCTCAGCTCGCGCAGCACCTCCACCGCCTCGCGGTGCGGCTCGGCGACGACCTCGATTAGCGTGCCGGCGAACGCCTGCTGCAGGACGGCCGGCTCGTCGAGGGCGAGCCGCCGCCCGTCGTGCATCAGCGCCACGCGCGTGCACCGCTCCGCCTCGTCCAGGTAGGGCGTCGCCATGACGATGGTCAGCCCCTCCTGGAGGAACTCCGAGAGCAGCTTCCAGAACTCGCGGCGCGACACCGGATCCACGCCGGTCGTCGGCTCGTCGAGCAGGATGAGCTTCGGCTCGTGCACCAGCGTGCAGGCGAGCGCGAGCTTCTGCTTCATCCCCCCCGAGAGCTGGTCGGCGCGGCGGCCGCGGAACGGCGTGAGCTGCGTCATCTCGAGCAGTCGGTTGCGCCGCTCGCGGAACCGGCCGACGCCGTGGATCTCCGCGAAGAACGCGATGTTCTCGTCGATCGAGAGATCGCCGTAGAGGCTGAACCGCTGCGAGAGATAGCCCACCATGCCGGTGACGGCGCGGTGCTCCTTGATCGGGTCGCGGTCGAAGATCCGAATCCGGCCCCGGTCCGGCCGCAACAGCCCGCACATCATGCGGATGAGGGTCGTCTTCCCCGCGCCATCCGGCCCGATGAGTCCGAACATCTCGCCGGCGCGGATCGCGAACGACAGACTCTCGACCGCCTTCACGCGGCCGTAGGACCTCGAAACCTGATCAAGCGTCACTGCATTCATGGCTGGTGACCCACGATCGAATGTCGAATGCGGAATGTCGAATGCTGAATGAAAAGCCTCGGACCGCGGTGTGACAGCGCGCTCAATTCGACATTCGACATTCCGAATTCAGCATTCCCTCTACTTCAGGTCCAGGATCGCCTCGACCGGCATCCCCTGCTTCAGGACGCCCTTCGCGTTGTCCACGGTCACCTTCACGCGGTAGACCAGCTTGGCGCGCTCGTCGGCGGTCTGGACGTTGCGGGGCGTGAACTCGGCCTTGGGCGACACGAAGGTCACCGTGCCCTCGAGCTGCTGCCCCGCGTCCGTCACGAGGGTGGCCTTCTGGCCCAGCGTGAGCCGCGGGACGAGCGGCTCGTCCACGTAGACGTTCGCCCAGGCGTGATCGAGGTCGGTCACGATCACGATCGGCGCGCGGGGCGGCACGATCTCGCCGGCGTCGGCGACCTTGGTGGACACCACGCCGGCGAGCGGCGAGGTCACCGTCGCGTCGGCGAGGCTCTTCTCGGCCACCTTGATCTGCGCGTCGGCGGTGGCGACCCGCGCGCGGGCGACGTCGATCTCCTCCCGGCGCGCGCCGGCGCGCAGGCGCGCGAGCGTCTCCCTGGCGGCCACCACGCGCTCCTTCGCCGCGTCGAGCCGCGCCCGCGCCAGGTCGCGGCGCGTCGCCGCGTCGTCGCGCTGCTTCTGGGAGCTGGAGTTGGTCTCGAGCAGCGACTCGAACCGCGCGAGGTCGGACGAGGCCGAGGCAAGCTCCACCTCGCCGGCCTTCACGTCGGCCTCGGCCGAGGCCACCTGGGCCTCGGCCAGACGGATGTCCTCGACGCGCGCGCCGGCCAGCACGAGCCGGAGCTGCGCGGCCGCCTGCTCGCGTTCGGTGCGGAGCCGCGCGAGTGCCAGCTCGGTGTCGGCCGTATCGAGCTGGGCGATGACCTGCCCGGTGGTCACGCGATCGCCTTCGTCCACCTTCAGGTCGAGGATGCGGCCGCCCACCTCGGGCGCGACCTGCACGTCGGTCGCGTCGACGTAGCCGGAGACGCGAATCTGGTTGACGGGCCCCTCCTGGCGACAGCCGGCACTCGACAGCCCGGCCGCCGCGAGCGCGAGGATGGCGAGGCGGCGCGCGATGGTCACGGTGTTCACGATCGTCTCCCTTGTCTTGACGTCCCGGCCGGCGCCGCCGGCGCGGCGGGATCGAGGGCGGCCAGGGTCGATTGCACGATCTGCTCGAGCACGGCCTCGGGCTCGATGGGCGGCACCGCCCCGAAGCTCGTGCGATTGAGGCGGGCTCGGATGGGCTCGCTGACGTGATAGAGGATGAGCGGCCCGACGATGCCGAAGTGCAGCAGGAGCGGGTGGGCGGGCCGGAACTCGCCGTTCGCCACGCCCTCGGCGACGATCCGGGCGAGCGTGGCGGGGATCTGGGCGATCAGCCCGACGGTGGCCTGGTCGACGTGCCGGGATCCGCCGGCGATCTCGCGCAGCCACATGGGCGGAAAGTGCGGCCGGATCTGGGCTTCGGCGGCGATAGCCCGGACGAACGCGCGGATCTTGTCGGCCGGGGGTGCGTCGCTCTCGTCGACGGCGCGGATCCGGTCGAGGACGGCGCGGATGAACTCGCGGAAGATCTCGCTGTAGAGGGCCGCCTTGCTGCGGAAGTGGTAGTAGATCATCGCCTTGTTGAGGCGGGCGGCGCGGGCGAGGCGGTCCATGTTGGCGCCGTCGAAGCCGCGCGCGGCGAACTCGTGGGCGGCGGCGGCCAGGATGCGGGTGCGCGAGTCGGGACGCAGTGCCGACACCTTCCTCATGACTGACCCGTTAGTTAATTTAACCAACTGGATAGTTAATGTCAACCCCCGCGCGCGGGACCCGGAAGGCGCGGGCCGGCTCGGCCGATCGGCCCGCCGGCCGCCGGCCGCCGCGTGACAGTCGGACGAGGATCTGGCCTCGGTCATGGTCTACATCCGGACGCTGAAGCCCATCCGCAAGCCGACGCCGGCGCCGGAGATGCCCTTCCCCGTCGACCGCCTGATCAGCGCGGTGCCCGAGCCGATCGAGGCGCCGGTCGCCGCGCCCGACCGATCGGACCCGGTGGCGTACGGCCGCTACCTGGTCACGATCGCGAGCTGCAGCGACTGCCACACGCCGATGGACGACCACAACCAGCCGATCCCCGGGCTGGCCTTCGCCGGCGGCCAGCCGATCCGGGGGTCGTCGAAGCAGATCGCGGCGGCGAACCTCACACCCGACCCGTCGGGCGTCCCCTACTACGACGCGGACCTGTTCGTCCGGTTCATGCACACCGGGTTCGTGGGCGCGCGGGAGGTGAGCGACGCGATGCCGTGGGCCACCTACGGCCCGATGACGGACGAGGACCTACGCGCGATCTTCGCGTACCTGAAGACACTCCAGCCGGTGAAGCACCGCATCGACAACGATCTGGCGCCCACCGACTGTCCCGTCTGCGGCAAGAAGCACGGAGGGGGAAACAAGAACAGCATTGCCGATTGAGGATTGCCGATTGAGGATTGAAGAGCATCGGATCACGCTGCGTTGCCGATGGCGGGCCGGCCTGACCGCTTCCGCTGAGGCTACGGCGGTCCGCCGGAGCTTCACGCGAAGGCGGAAGGCCGGCGCTGCGTGATCCAATGGGTTTCAATCGGCAATCGGCAATCGCCAATCGGCAATGATCAGAGCAGTCCCTTGAGCCTTCCGTACCCCGCCCGGCTCAGCGGGATCTTCGTCCCGTCCTTCAGGATGGCGATCCGGCTGTCCTTCGCGTACAGCTCGACGCGCGCGAGCCGGTCGACGTTGAGGATGTAGGAGCGGTGGACGCGCACGAACTGGCGCGGGTCGAGTTCGGCCTCGAGCGCGGCGAGCGTCTCGTCCTTGAGATACGAGCGGCCGCGCGCCTTGAACGCGACGTAGTCGTCCTGCGCCTCCACGTAGTCGATCTCGCCGCACGGCAGCACGTGCACCTGCGCGCCGTCGCGGATGAGCACGCGCTCGATCGGCTCGGTGCGGGGGCGCGCGTCCCGCGCGAGCGCGGCGGTCTCGAGCCGATCGCCGCGCGCCAGCCGTTCGGCCGCGCGGGCGAGGGCCTCGGCCAGGCGCTCGGCGCCGAAGGGCTTGAGCAGGTAGTCCACCGCGTGCACGTCGAACGCCTTGAGGGCGTACTCGTCGTACGCGGTCACGAAGATCACGGCCTGTTCGCGCCCCAGGAGCTCGAGCACCTCGAAGCCGTCGAGCTTGGGCATCTGGATGTCGAGCAGCAGCAGGTCGGGCTCGAGCTCGGCGACGGCCTTCACGGCCTCGAAGCCGTTGGCGCACTCGGCGACGACCGTCACCTCCGGGCGCGCGGCGAGCATCTCCCGCAGCACCGCCCGGGCCAGCGCCTCGTCGTCCACGATGACGACGCGCAGCGGCGCCCCGCTCATGACGCCCCCTTCCCCGCCGCCGGCGCGGCGTCCTCGCCGCACTCGCCCGCCGGCAGCGTCACATCCACGCGGAACACGCCCCCGTGTTCCGCGGCGTCCACGTGCGCGTCGGCACCGAACGCGGTGGCCAGCCGGCTCCGCACGTTCGCGAGGCCCACGCCCGCGCCCGCGCGGCCGCGCCGATCCGCGTCGCACGGGTTCTCCACGCGGATCGCGAGCCGGTCGCCGTGGCGCGCGGCGCGCACCTCGATCGTCCCGCCCTCGACCAGCTCGGCCACGCCGTGCCGCACGGCGTTCTCGACGATGGGCTGCAGCAGGAGCGGCGGCACCGCGCAGCGCTCGGCGCCGGGCTCGAGCGTCACGATCGCGCGGAGGCGGTCGGCGAAACGCACCTGCTCGATTCCGAGGAAGCGCTCCACGAGCGCGACCTCCTCACCGAGCGTGATCCGCTCGCGCGCCCCCAGCTTCAGGCTGAGCCGCAGGAACTCGCTCAGGAGCAGGCACATGTGACGCGCGCCGGCCGGGTCGGCGGCGGTCAGCGCGCTGATCGAGTTGAGGCTGTTGAAGAGGAAGTGCGGATCGATCTGACGCCGCAGCGCCCTGAGCTCGGCCTCGCGCGCCAGCACCCGCAGCTCGAGCGCGCGCGTCTCGGCCTCGCGCGACCGCTCGATCGCCAGCCCGAGATAGTGCAGGGCGGCCGCCAGCAGGAACAGCAGCACGCCCATCGCCAGCACGACCGCGGCGACGCCGCGCCCGAGGCGCACGTCCGCGCCGGGCGAGGCGGACGCGAGCGCGACCACGCCCAGCTCAATCGCGAGCAGCCAGATGAAGCTCGAGACGAGGGAGGCGGCGAGCCAGGTGAAGAGCAGGCGCGCGATGTTGGCCGCGGCAATGGGCACCGCGCGGCAGAGGTACCACGGCGCCAGGCAGACGAACGCGTAGACGAGCGCCGCCGGCGCCGCGATCGCGACGGCGCCCGGCCACTGGAACCCGCCGGCCAGGACAAGCCCGGCCGCGAGCCCCGCGGCGAGCGGCGTCCACGCCACCAGGTAGAGGATCAGCCGCGCGCGGCTGGCCAGAATCGGATGCATGCTGTCGCCGGGCGGCGCGGCTGCGCCGTCAGTTCTTCACCTCCACGCCGCCCATCACGACCGTCCCGGTGACGACGAGCCGCTGGCTCTGGTCGGCGGGCGGGCGCGTGCGGTTCTCGACGCCGCCGAGCAGCGGGATGGCACGGAGATCCACCACCCAGGTGTCCGGCACCACCAGCTCGACGCCGCCCCAGAACGCGAACACGTCGATCACGGCCGGCTCGCCGCCGATGGCGGCGCCGCGCAGATCGAGCTTGCAGCCGCCCATCATCGCCGTCACCTGGCCGCCCTTGAAATCGCGCGAGGTCACCGTCCGGTTGATGCCGCTCATGATCGCCAGCCCGTGCACGACCGACGCCTCGTCGGCGCCGTGCGCGGGGCTCGGCGCGAGCGCCCGCCAGACGATGGAGGCGCCGAGGATCACCAGCAGGACGGGCCAGAAGTCCCAGAGACGGATGCGGACGTAGTGGAACTCCTCGAGCAGCAGCCACACGCCGGCGAAGATCCAGATGAATCCCGACAGGCACCGGCTGGTGCGGCCCGGCTCGGCGAGACACGTCACGCCGATGGCGACAAGCGCCAGCGGCCAGAAACGCAGCGCCTCGCCGGCGTCCACCAGGCCGAGGTTGTCCAGGGTGAACAGCACGCCGAGCGCCACGACGAAGACGCCGAACACCACACGCGACAGCGAGATGCCGGCTCGACTAATCGTCATGCCCGCCTTCCCGGCGCCGGTCGCGGTGGCTCGGGACCAGGCCGCCCCAGATCGCGTTGAGCCCCGCGATCACGATGAACAGCGGCCACGAGTCGTTGAGACGGAAGATGTCGAGCGTGTGGAGCAGGAGGATCGCGCCCGTGCCGATCAGCCAGACGCCGCCGCCCTTCCGCCGCGCCACCGCGTGGCCGAGGCCCCAGATGATCAGGAGGACCGGCCAGTAGCGGCTGAAGGCGTGGGCGAACATCATACGGTCCGCCAGGAACAGCAGGCCGATCGTGATCAGAATCACGCCCGTCACCACCTGGGCCGCCCGCCCGGAGGAGTCCGATGTCATCTCGCGCTCCAGTGCTTTCATGTCTCCGCCCGTCTCACAGCCAGCGCGCCAGCGCCCACCAGGCGTCGACGAGCATCGCGGCCAGCGCCCTCACCGCCGGCGTCACCGATCCCTGCTGCAGGGACTCGGCGACGGCGACCGGCCGCGAGAGCGCGAGCCAGATGGCGCAGAGGGCCACCGCGAGCGTGACGCCCCCCACCGCCACGGCCAGACCCACCCACCGGCGTTCGTTCGTCATGTCCGTGCCTTCCACATGGGAGATTACGGCAGGCGGGCTGGCAGCGCTCCCCGATTCCGGCGAACGGCGGATTGGGGGCGGCCAATAGCGGAAGGACCACGGAAATACCACGGAAATGCCACGGAATGAGCCGCTGACATCACCCTGCGCTCCGCTCCCGCCGGGCCAGGGCGAAGCCGGTGGCCAGCACGGCGAGGCCGGCGGCGACCAGGGTGATGGCCCAGGCCGGGCGGTCGAACCACTGGTAGTGGTCGGCGAGGAGCCAGAGGGCCCACGCGGAGTTGATCAGGCCTGCGTAGTAGAAGGCCTTGCGCTGCCGGGCGTGACTGAGGACGGCAATCGTGACGGCCAGGGCGAGGTAGAACCAGTCGAACCCCCTCGCGTATTCGCCGGTCTCGCCCAGATAGCCGAGCGGCTCGAGCACGGCGAAGGGCGTGATCGTGAACAGCAGCCAGGACGCCACCTCCATGACCTCGGACCCGCGGCGCTCGAGCGCCGAGGCGACGGTGTAGAAGAGCACGCCGTTGAGCGTCATCGCCGTCAGCGTATCGATGAGCGAGGGGTTGCTGACGCCGGAGGCCTGCAGTGCGCGGAGCGAAATCCCGAGGTAGCCGAACAGGCGGCCATCGAGCGCGACGAGCTCGACGACGGCCACCAGCAGGACGGCCGCGCCGACGTAGAGCGGCCGGCTGAACCACGCGCGCCCGCCGCGCTCGAGGCGCCAGGCCGCCGCGCCGTACACAGGGACGAGCGGCGCGAGGAGCAGCGCGACGCGGTCCCAGCGGTCCTCGTCGATCCAGTGGCGCAGGCCGAGGTCCCCGGCGATGGCCAGCGCGAGCAGCAGGACGACGAACGTGCACACGGTGCTGAGCGCCACCGTGCGGGTGCGCAGCGCGAGCCACCCGCACCAGACGGCCGCGGCGAACGTCGTGAGCTGGAGCTGGCGGTTCGAGACCGAGCCGTCCAGGAAGAGCTGCCCCGCCGTGCCGGCGTCCACCCGCCACAGCCCCGCCTCGTGGAACAGGATCAGCAGGAAGAGCGGCAACAAGCCGGCGCCGGCCAGATAGAAGGCCACGGCCACCGCCTGGTGCTCGCGCCGGTAGAGGAAGTGCCCGACCAGGTTGAGGCCGAGAAACGGGAGGCCGAGCACGAGAAACGGCCGCCACACCCCCTCGACGGCGCCGTAGACGCGATCGGCCGCGAAGTAGAACAGGCTGCCCGCCACGAGGAAGAACGCGCCGAGGTAGAGCGCGATCTGCGAGTACGAGAGCACGCGGCTTTCGACAATCCAGTCGTCCTCGCGCCGATCGAGCTGGCGGTAGGCGCCGCGCAGCCGCGCCGCCTCGTACGGGTAGATCAGCTTCAGGCGCGCCCACTCCGCGATCTGCTCCACGTGCGGCGCGACGCGCGTGCCGAGCGCCGCTGCGTAGGCGGTCGGCCGCGCCAGGACGGGCCGGCCGTCGAGGAAGCGCTGGAGGTCCTCGGCCATCTCGCGGGCCGACTGGTACCGCGCCACCGGATCGCGCTCCATCGCCTTGAGCGCGATCGCCTGCAGCGGCTCCGGCACGCGCGGGTCCACCTCGACCGGCAGGCGGGGCCGCCCCGCCCGGATCGCGGCCACCACCTCGCCCGGCTCGTGCCCCGCGAAGGGCGGGACGCCGCACAGGAGCTCGTAGAACACGACCCCCAGCGCGTAGACGTCGGCGCGCGCGTCGATCGGCCGATCCGGGTCGAGCTGCTCCGGCGCGACGTAAGGCAAGGTGCCGCGCAGGTGCCCGCGCGACGAGTCAGCCCCGCTCAGGCCGAAGTCGAGCAGGCGCGGCTCGAGCTGCGCGTCGAGCATGACGTTCGACGGCTTCAGGTCGCGGTGCTGGAGCCCGAGGGCGTGCGCGTGCGCCAGCGCGCCGCACACCTCGGCCACGATCCGCGCGCGCTGCCCGAACTCGAGCGACGGGCCGAGCTTCCCCAGCTCGAACCCCTCGACGAGCTCCATCACGATCACGGGCGGGTCCACGTCTGGCCGGAACTCGTGGATCTGGACGAAGCGCCGATCCTTGAAGAGGGCGAGGGCACGGGCCTCGCGGAGGAAGTCCTCGAAGCCGGCCGACAGCGCGCGGTCCCGGCGCAGCACCTTGGCCGCCACGACACGGCCCAGGCGCAGATCCTCGAGCTTGTAGACCTCGCCCGCGCCGCCCCCGCCGAGCCGCTCGATCGTGCGAAAGCCGTCGAGGGCTGGCGGCGCCGGCGCCGCCTCGGGCGGCGGCGCCGCGCGATCGCAATCGAGCGCGGCCGACACGCGCAGGTACTGACGCACCAGGGCCGCCAGCGGCTCGACGAGGTCGGTCCGCCCCTCGCAGAGCGTGTTGAGAGGCATCGTCTCGCCGGTGCGCAGGTGGTGATCCACGAACGCGGCCAGTCGATCTTCGAGATCGGAGGGACGCGTCACGTCGTCCCCTCCGTCATCGCGACGGTCAGGGCCGCCATGGCGCGCGCCAGCAGCATGCGGCAGGCGTCCTCGCTCCGGCCGAGCCGCGCCGCGATCTCGCGGTAGCCGAGCTCCTCGAACTTGCGCAGCAGGATGATCTCGCGGTGCGCGTCGCTCAGCCGCTCGATCGCGCGCTCGAGGCGCGCCGCCTCCTCGTCCAGGACGATCCGGCTCGACATCGATCGGATCTCCGCCGCAATCGCGGCGTGCGCCTCGTCGAGCGGCACGTCGCGCGTGGCGTCGCGCCGCTGGCGCTGGTAGTAGTCGGCGCGGTCGCGGATCTCGTTCTCGGCAATCCGCATCAGCCACGCCATCAGCTCGCCCTCCTGGTTCCCCTCGAGCTGCGACAGCCGCTCGAACGAGCGCAGGAGCGCCGCCTGCAGGATGTCGCGCGACTCGAGGTGCGCCCGGAGCGTGCGCCCCAGCCGCAGGCGGATGAACGCCAGCAGGCGCGGCGCGTGCCGCTCGTACAATCGCTCGATGGCCGCCGGCGACCCGGCTTTCGCCTCGCGAATGAGCCCCGTCGTCTCGTTGCCGTTCACTGCCACAGAGCTTACTCAGACTTCGCGCTCGAGGCCACAAGTCTGAATCGGCCGCTCCGGCGGGCACGCCAGTCCCCAGTCCCCAGTCCCCAGTCCCCAGCCCCGACAGTCCGTTCGGTCTCTCCCGCGACTGCCGTCTCTTGAGGCAGGAGGGACGACCATGAGAACCCTGCTCGCCGCCATTGTGACCATCCTGGCCGCCGGGTCGGCCGGCTGCCTGGCGAAGGCGACCACTCAGACGATCCAGCTCTCCCCGGAAGGGACGGTGAACTGGGTCGTGATCGAACGCGAGGTCCGGTCCACGGAGAGCGATCCCGCGGCCCGGGCAGCGGAGGAACGCGAGTACCTGGGTGCCGCGCGTCAGAGCCGGCACCCCATGGGAGAGGCGCTCGCCGCCCTGGCGCCCTCATCCGTGCGGACGACGATCTACCGGGACCGGCGGCCGTTCCTGGTGCTGACCGAGGCCGAGTTCGATCGGATCGACTGGCTGGCGCAGCGGGCCCTCGATCGACTGGGCGTACCGGGCACGTCGGTGCTCGAGCGCACCAGCGCCGGCTGGTGTTGGACGCTCACCGCCGACCTCACGGCCGAGGCGGACGGCGACACCGGCGACGTGCTGATTCCGCTGGTGGACACGGAGGGCCCGCTGCGGGTCGTGCTGACGAAGGGACGCTTCACGGCCGCCACCGGCTTCCGCCTGGTGAACGACGGCTCGGCCGCTGAGCTCATCGAGCGGAACGGCGACGAGGGCCAGGAACGGGAGAGGTTGATCCTGTCGTTGACGTGGGAACCGAGGGCGCGCTAGGCTCGGCCTGCTGGCACGAAGGTTTCACGTGACAGACGCATCCGGCGCCCGGCCTCCCTCGCGACCGCGCCCGCGCGCCGGACACGAAACCCCGAGTTTTGGCGGGGCCACCGGGCCTTCGGGCGGGTGGCACCGAGGCAACGGCTGCGCGCGCGATGCCGGGTTTCCGGCGTCGCGTTCTCGTCTGCGCCGGGAATCCGCGTCGGTCGCACGGCCCGGATCGGTAGCTGCCGCCCACACGAGGAGGTCGCCATGCCCATGCCGTCCAGCATCGAGAGGTTCCTGGGGGAGCGCGGCGTCCGGTACGAAACGCTGACGCATCGCAAGGCCTTCACGGCCCAGGAAGAAGCGGCGGTGGCGCACGTGCCCGGGCAGGCGTGGGCCAAGACGGTGGTGTGCCTCGCCGACGGCGAGCCGATCCTGGCCGTCCTGCCCGCGCTCTACAACATCGACACGGAACGGCTCGAACGCCTCTCCGGCGCGCGGCACGTGCGGCTGGCCAGCGAGAAGGAGCTGGCGCCGCTCTTCGCCGACTGCGAGCCCGGCGCGATGCCGCCGTTCGGCTGCCTGTACGGCCGGCGCGTGTTCGTGGACCAGACGCTCACGATCGACCAGGACATCGTCTTCAACGCCGGCACCCACGTGGACGCGATCCGCATGAGCTTCGCCGACTTCTCCGAGCTCGTGAAGCCGACGATCGGCGACTTCGGCATTCGTATCCAGCACCAGGTGGTCTGACGCCGAGACCGGCGCACGCGCGTCCGGGCTGAAGGGCGGCCCCCTCGGGCCGCCCTTCGTGTTTCACGGCGGCCCCCCACCGCGGTATAGAATCTGAGCGTCGATTTCCCCCTGAGGACCCATCCGATGAGCATCCAGCGATCCCGTCTCCATCCGCTGTGGATTTTCTGCGTCCTGTGGCTGGCACTGACCCTCAACGGCCACGCGACGCCGGCCGGCCAGACGGCCGTCGCCGCCAAGGCCACTCCGGCCGCCGCCAACGCGAACGAACCCGACAAGGGCCCGGCGGCGCTCCAGGGACTGAAGTACCGATCGATCGGTCCGGCCGCCGGCGGACGCGTCTCCCGCGCGGCCGGCGTGCCCGGCGATCCCAACACGTATTACCTGGCCTCGGCGTCGGGCGGCGTCTGGAAGTCCAGCGACGGCGGGCGGGACTGGATCCCGATCTTCGACGATCAGCCGATCTCGTCGATCGGCTCGATCGCCATTGCGCCGTCCGACCCGAACGTCATCTACGTCGGCTCGGGCGAGGCGAACATCCGCGGCAACGTCGCGGCGGGCAACGGCATCTACAAGTCGACCGACGCGGGCAAGACGTGGACGCACGTCTGGGTGCAGGAAGGCCAGATCGGCACGATGGTCGTGCACCCGAAGAACCCGGACATTGCGTACGCGGCGGTGCTCGGCCACGCGTTCGGCCCGAATCCCGAGCGCGGCGTGTACCGCACGACCGACGGCGGCAAGACGTGGGCGCAGGTGCTGAAGAAGGACGAGAACACGGGCGCGTCCGACATCGCGATGGATCCCTCCAACCCGCGGATCCTGTTCGCGGGCTTCTGGGAGGCGCGGCGATATCCGTGGGACCTCAAGAGCGGCGGACCGGGCAGCGGCCTCTACGTGTCGCACGACGGCGGCGACACGTGGACCCAGCTCACGGGCCACGGCCTGCCCGACGGCATCTGGGGCAAGGTGGGCGTGGCGGTGGCGCCGTCCGACGGCCGTCGCGTCTACGCGCTGATCGAGGCGGAGCACGGGGGGCTCTTCCGGTCGGATGACGGCGGCGAGACCTGGAAGCTGGCGAGCGGCGACCGCGGGCTCCGGCAGCGCGCCTGGTACTACTCGACCCTCACCGTCGATCCGACCAACCCCGACATCGTCTGGTTCCCGCAGGTGCCGATGCTGAAGACGATCGACGGCGGAAAGACGATCACCTACGTGGACGGGATCCACCACGGCGACCACCACGACATGTGGATCGACCCGACGGGCCCGCGCCGGATGATCAGCGCCAACGACGGCGGCGTGAACATCACGACCGACGGCGGTGAGCACTGGTACTCGCCGCCACTGCCGCTCAGCCAATTCTACCACGTGAGCGCCGACACGCGCGTGCCCTACAAGGTGGCGGGCGCGATGCAGGACCTCGGCACGGCGCAGGGACCAAGCAACAGCCTGCGCGGCCGCGGCATCGAACTCGGCGAATGGCACTCGGTGGGCGGCGGCGAGGCCGGTCACGTGGTCTCGAAGCCGGACGACCCGAACATCGTCTACGCGGGCGAGTACCTCGGGTACCTGTCGCGCTACGACGACCGCACGGGCGCCTCGCGCGACGTGAGCCCCTGGCCCGAGAACCCGTCGGGCCACGGCGGCGAGGACATGAAGTACCGGTTCCAGTGGACGGCGCCCATCGCGTCGTCGCCGCACGACCCGAACGTCATCTACTACGGCGCGCAGGTGGTCTTCGAGACCACCGACGGCGGGCAGACGTGGGCCGCGATCAGCCCCGACCTCACGCGCAACGACAAGTCGAAGCAGAAGTGGGCCGGCGGGCCGATCACGGGCGACAACACGGGCGTCGAGACCTACGACACCGTGTTCGCCATCGCCGAGTCGCCGAAGCAGAAAGGCGTCATCTGGGCCGGCAGCGACGACGGCCTGGTGCACGTGACGCGCGACGGCGGCAAGACCTGGGCGGACGTGACTGCCGCCATGCCGGGCATGCCCCAGTGGGGCACGATCGATCTCATCGAGCCCTCGCCCTTCGACGCGGGCACGGCCTACGTGGTCGTGGACGACCACCGCATGGACGACATGCACCCGTACCTGTACGAGACCACCGACTACGGCAGGTCGTGGACGCGGCTCGACGGGTCGCTGCCCAAGGATGTCTACCTCCACGCGGTGCGCGAGGACCCGACGCGCCGCGGCCTCCTCTACCTCGGCACCGAGCGCGGCGTGATGTTCTCGACCGACGACGGGGCGAGCTGGCAGTCACTGCGGCTGAACATGCCGACTGTGGCCGTGCACGACCTGGTGGTGAAGGGCGACAGCCTCGTCGTGGCCACACACGGGCGGTCGATCTGGATCCTCGACGACCTCATCCCCGTGCGCGGCCTGACGGCGAAGATCGAGGCGAGCGACGCCTACCTGTTCCCCGCGGCCGACGCGGTGCGCTGGGAGTACGGCTCGGGCTCGTGGGCGTCCGGACCGACGGGCCAGAACCCGCCGCGAGGCGCGCTGCTCTACTACTACCTGAAGGACAAGCCGAAGGGCGACGTGACCATCGAGATCCTCGACGCCGAGGGCCGCCACGTCCGCACGTTGAGCAGCCAGCCGCGCAAGGCCGTGGGCTACACCGACGAGATCAGCGACGAGGAGCAGGCGGCGAAGCGGGCGGCGCTGCCGGCCGAGGCCGGCGTCCAGTGCGGCGTCTGGGACCTGCGCTACGACGGGGCGAGGATGATCCAGGGCGCCAAGCTCGATTCGGGCGACCCCGAGATCGGCCCGCGCGCCGTGCCGGGCACCTATACCGCGAAGCTGACGGTGGACGGCCACACGCTCGACACGAAGGTGACCATCCGGCCCGACCCGCGGTCGCAGGTGTCGCAAGCCTACCTCGAGGCGCAGTTCGCGCTCGCGCTGAAGATCCGCGACGACATCAGCCGGCTGACCGACATGGTGACCTCGCTGCAGTCGGTCCGCCGCCAGCTCGAGAACCGGATCGACGTGCTCAAAGACAACACGGCGGCCGCCGCCGTGGTGAAGCAGGCCCGGGCGCTCGTCGATCGGCTGAACGTGCTCGAGAACGAGATCCAGAACCCGACCGCCGAGGTCGTCTACGACATCCTGGCCATGAAGGGCGGCACGCGGCTCTACTCGCGGCTGTCCCCGCTCCTGGACTGGCTGCAGGACGGCGCCGGCGCGCCGACGCAGGGCATGCAGCAGGTGTTCGCGGAACAGGACCAGGAGCTGAGCGGCTTTGCGTCGAAGTTCGACTCGCTGCTGTCGGTGGACCTGGAGGGGCTGAACAAGCAGGCCGCGAGCCTGGGGCTCGGGTTCGTCATCGTGAAGTAGGGGCGACCGGACTGCCGATCTGCTCCAGGGCGCGGGCGATCCCCTCGACGGCCGCGCGGCAGTCGCCGGCCGTGATGCCGTGGTGCGTGACGGCCCGGAGGCGGTTGGCGCCGAAAGGCCACACGCACACCCCTTCCCGCTTCGCCGCCTCCCACAGCGCGCGGGCCCGCTCGGCGTCGGGCATCCGGAAGATGACGATGTTCGTCTGGACCGCGGCGGGATCGAGGTCCACACCGGGCAGCCGGGCCAGGCCCTCGGCGAGCAGCCGCGCGTGCGCGTGATCCTCGACCAGCCGGTCCACCATCTTCGTCAGCGCCACGATTCCCGCCGCCGCCAGGATTCCCACCTGGCGCATGCCGCCACCGAGCATCTTGCGGACGCGGCGCGCGCGATCCACGAAGCCGGCGTCGCCGACAATGAGCGACCCCGCCGGCGCGGCCAGGCCCTTCGACAGACAGAGCTGCACCGACGACACGTGCCGGGTGAAGTCGGTCACGGGCCGCTTCAGCGCGACGACGGCGTTGAACAGACGCGCGCCGTCGAGGTGCACGGGCACCTCGTGCCGCGCGGCGAGCGCGGCGACCTCGGCCATGTACTCGGGTGCCAGCACCGCGCCGCTGCAGCGGTTGTGCGTGTTCTCCAGGCAAATCACGCCCGCGGGCGCGGCGTGGTAGTCGCGTCCCGACGGGCGGACGGCGGCCTCGAGCGCGTCGAGCGGCAGGGTGCCGTCGGGGCGGGTCGGAATCGGGTGGTAGACGAGCCCGCCGAGCGCCGACGCCCCGCCCGCCTCGTAGTGATAGATGTGGGCTTCGTCGCCGACGAGCACTTCCTGACCGCGCCCGGCGTGCGCGAGCAGCGAGGCGAGGTTCCCCATCGTGCCGCTCGGCACGAACACCGCCGCGGCCTTGCCGGTCATCTCGGCCGCCAGCTGCTCCAGCCGGTTCACCGTGGGATCTTCGTGAAAGACATCGTCGCCCAGCTCGGCCGAGGCCATGGCCTCGATCATCGCGGGCGTGGGCAGCGTCACCGTGTCGCTCCGGAGGTCGATCATGCGCTCTAGTGTAGTTCACGGGAGGCCCGGCTTGCCGCGCCGTAGCGCGGAGCGCGAAGGCGGGAGGCCGGGGGCCGGAAGCCGGAGGTTGTCCCCCGGCCTCCGGCTCTATGAGGCCTCGAGCGGATTGCGGACCGACAATCCCGGGAAACGCGTGAAGTCCCGGTCGGTCGTGCAGAGCGTGGCGCCGTGCTCGATCGCCAGCGCCGCCAGGTGCGCGTCGGTCACGAGCGGTCCCCGTACCTGGGCACGCAACAGCAGCCCGAGCAGAATCGGCCAGTGGCGATCGCCGGCCTCGAGCACGCCGACCCCTGGCCGATCGAGCCACGCGGCGACGATCTTCACCGCCTCGCGCATCGTCATGGTCCGACTGAAGACGCGGGGATTCGTCATGACCCTGAGGAACGCCAGCACGGACGTCCACGCGATCCAGACGGGTTCGCCGCCGCCCAGGACGTGCTCCAGCCAGACCCGCGCCGGCTCGTGCTGCTCGGCCTCCGGGTTGTACGCGTAGATGAG
This sequence comes from Acidobacteriota bacterium, assembly GCA_024641665.1. Taxonomy (GTDB): domain Bacteria; phylum Acidobacteriota; class Vicinamibacteria; order Vicinamibacterales; family JAHECP01; genus JAHECP01. The sequence continues at coordinate 11,265 of JAHECP010000067.1, read as the reverse complement.
CAGGTTCGCGTCGATCAGGATCACTTGTCCCAGGGCCCTTCGATCTCGTCGAGCAGCTGCGCCACGCAGTCGAAGTCGAACCCCGGCTTCAACCCGAGCGGCCGGGCCTTGATCACGAACGGCTCGACGGCCTTCTGGTCGCGCCGGGCGGTGAGGGCGGCGCGCAGGAGATCGTTGACCGTCTCCTTGAACGACCGTCCGGACCGGCGCATCTCCGCCCGGATCTTGGCGATGACGTCGTCTTCGAGCGTCAGGGTCGTACGCACATCATGATGGTAAATGTTGAGCATCATGATGTCAACACGGAGGTTCGAGATCCCCCGTATCGAATCCCACCCGCAGGAAGCGCCGGGCGTCGGGAAACTCCGCCTCGACGAGCTGACGAAGGCTCTCGAGGCTGTCCCTCATGACCGCGAGCGTGGCCGATGACGGCCATCGCCGCTGCAGCTGCCGCCAAGCCAGCAGCGATCGGTCGATGCCGATCAGGGCGACCTTCGCCGAGCCGTTCGTGTCGTTCTGGAGGGAATCGACCTCGACGTCGAGCTCGGGCGGCGGAATCCGCGGATGGACGGCGCGGCGCAGCTTGGCGTGGATCGGGTACATGAAGTGACGAATCACCTCGACCGCCTCGCGCAGCTGCTCGACCTCCCACTCGACCTCCTCGCGCGGCGTGCCCGCTTCGGCGCGCTTCGCCGCTTCGTCGCCCTCGCGCTGGAACAGCCCGGTCTCGGTCTCGATCCACTGCTCCACCAGCTGGCGGTACACCTCGGCCGCATGCACCACTGGATGGACGCGCATTCGTTCGTCGCGGCGGTCCTCGTCCCGCATCGACTGCTGGAGCTCGGCCTCGCTCGGCGGGTCGATGTCAGCGAAGACGTGGGCCCACCTGGTCGCGGCAACTTTTGCCAGGGCATCGTCGAGGCCGGCTGTCACTATCTGCCAGGGGTCTTCATGGCCGCCCGGCATGGTGGTCGCCTTCAGCGCCGCCTCATCGGCATGCAGCCGGCACCGATCGGTGGCGATACAGCGCTCGCACCAGCGATCGCAGTAGTTGTAGATGCCGGGGATGTGTCGGGGGTTCAGCGGCAGCGGGCGTGGAAGCGTGTCAGGCATGGATCGCGCCGGTGCAAGGCGCGATCCATGCCTGACGTTGCGGCTGCGCTAGTCGCGGCGCGCGAACCACATCCGGCCGCACCGTCCTCCACCTCGCCACTCACGGCCTGGTCGACGACGACCACCCCTTCGAGTCGTACCTCGCGCTCGGCCGCCGCCCGGGCGGGTCGGACGACGACGGACGGCTCACGACGGCCGACATCTACGGCCTTCGGCTGGACGCGGAGCTGGTGGTGCTGAGCGCCTGTCGCTCGGCCACCGGCCAGGTGACCGGCGACGGCATCGCGGGCCTGACGCGCGCGTTCTTCTACGCGGGCACGCCGTCGGTCGTGGCCACGTTGTGGGATCTGGCCGACGAGCCGGCGCGCCGGCTGCTGCCCGCGTTCTACCGCGAGTGGCTCGCGGGGCGTGACAAGGCCACCGCGCAGCGCGACGCCCAGCTCGCGCTCCTCGCCGCCCTTCGCCGCGGCGAGGTGAAGGTCGAGACGCCGCTCGGCGAGGTGGTCCTCCCCGAGCACCCGGCGCTCTGGGACGGGCTGGTGCTGATGGGCGAGCCGTAGTGATCGCCGATCGGCAATCACCGATCGGCAATCGCCAATCGGCCTGCCTCGCCGAAGCGTGGCCGGTGTCAGCGCGCGAAGGCGGGCAATCGGCAATACGCTAGCGTTGCCCGTCGTTCAGCTCGCCCGCCGCGACTTGGATGGGCAGCTTGTTCTGCGGTGGCGGCAACGGGCAGGTCGCGAACGGCGTGAACGCGCAGGGTGGGTTCTCCAGCTTGTTGAAGTCGACGACCACCGTGCCCGCGTGCGGCAGGTCCGTGTACAGGAAGCGGCCAGCGTCGTACGTCTCCCGCCCGTTGGTGCGATCGCCAACGATGAAGAAGAGCTCCTTGGCATCAGGCGACTCGAGGACCGGCTCGAGGCGGAGCGTCTGTCCCTTCACGGTGAACTCGACGTAGCCGGGGCCCGTCATCTTCACCGTGTCGCCGAGGATGTTGGGTACCTCGACGATCTTGGGCTCCGCGTAGGGCACGAACCGCGCGGTCACGCGCCACGCCGGATCGATCGGATACCAGCGCTCCCCGGTGAAGGCGCGTCGCATCTCGCTGTCGGTGTCGCGCATGCGGATGCCGGTCCGCTCGCCCCGCACGATCACGAACATCGTCAGGTGGCTCACCTGGATGGCGGCCGGGCGCGCGCCGCCGGTCATCGCGATCTCCTCGACCGCGCGGCCGTCGGATGTCACGTGCGTCCCAGGCTCGGCCTGAAACCTCACCGCGCCGTCCCGGAAGTCGAACACGCCGAGTCGCGCGGGCCCCGATCCCGCGGGCAGGACGATGTCGTTCGACGGATCGGCGCCGACGCGGGTGAGCCCCGGCTTCAACCAGAACAGCCCGGCCACGGTCAGCCAGCCGTCGTCGGCCCGGAGCGCCGCCTCGTGGTCGGCGCGCCACTGGCGGATCTCCGCCTCGTAGCCCGCGCGCGCCGAAATCCCCGCAAGCGCGAGGACCGCCAGCATCGCGCCCACACCCAGCCGCCGACGAACGCGCCCCTGTCGCATGCGACGAACCTCGGACCTAGTCTACCTCTCGGCTGTCCTCTCGCGGGACGCCGGCGCTCGGGGCTGGACAGAGCGGGACTCCGCACGCTGGTGCCGGCCGCCCCTAACTCGTTGTGCGGGGCCCTCGTAGGTCTCGTCGGCGAGGCTGGCTCCCAAGGCCCTGGGCCTGAGCCGTGAGCCGCCGTCGCGGCCCCGTCGCCATGGACCGCAACGGCGGGCCAAGGCCGTGAGCCGTGAGGTCTTCGGCTACAATAACGGTGAACCGTTCCAGGCCCGGGCCCGTCTGATGTAGAGGCGCCGGTCGCCCCGGCCGGCGCGCACCCAGGCACGAGGACAACGCCGATGTCATTCTTCAGGAGCAGCAGCGAATCCGTCCCGCTCGAAGCCGAGGCCGTCAGGCCGGGCATGCTGGTCTCGGTGCGCAACCTCGAGAAGTCCTACGCGCACGGCACGAGCCGGACCTACGTGCTGCGCCGCATCACGATCGACGTGAAGGACGGCGAGTTCGTCTCGATCATGGGGCCGTCGGGCGCAGGGAAGTCCACGCTGCTGCACATCCTGGGCATGCACGACAGCGCGTGGACCGGCGAGTACTACTTCCTCGATCATCCGGTGCACAAGCTGACCGCCAAGGACCGCGCGCAGCTCCACAAGGTGAACATCGGCTTCGTGTTCCAGAGCTACCACCTGCTCGATCACCTGACGGTGTACGAGAACCTCGACATCCCGCTCTCCTACCGCGACATCAGGAAGTCCGAGCGCGAGAGCATGGTGTGCGACATCCTCGACCGCTTCGCCATCGTCGGCAAGAAGGACCTCTACCCGAACCAGCTCTCGGGCGGGCAGCAGCAGCTCGTCGCCGTCGCGCGCGCCGTGATCTCCAACCCGAAGGTCATCCTCGCGGACGAGCCGACGGGCAACCTGCACACGAGCCAGGGCAAGGAGATCATGGAGCTGTTCAAGAAGCTCAACGAAGCCGGGACGACGATCATCCAGGTGACCCACTCCGAGGTGAACGCCGCCTACGGCCGCCGGATCATCCATCTGCGCGACGGCTGGGTCGTCGACGAGTAGCCGCCGCTCATCCGCCCGGCGTCTGGATCCGCTCATGTCACGTCCGTTCCGGTGGCCCGCGTTCATCGCGCCGTTCGCGCTCGCGGCGCTCGCCGCCTGCGGTCCGCGCGCCCGACACTACCAGCTCGAGGGGCAGGTGCTCGCGGTCGATCCCGCGCGGCAGACGCTCACCATCAAGCACGGCGACATCAAGGGGTTCATGCCCGGCATGACGATGCCGTTCCGCGTGAAGGAGCCGGCGCTCCTCGAGGGGCGCAAGCCCGGCGACCTGGTGCGCGCGACGCTGGTCGTGCTCGACACCGACGCGTACCTCGAGTCGGTCGAGAAGACCGGCTGGGCGCCGGTGCCGGACGGCGGCGCGACCGCGACGCCGGGCGTGGCGGTGCTCGCGCCGGGCGCAGCGGTGCCCGATCAGATCTTCACCGACGAGAACGGCCAGCGCTTCACGCTGTCGTCCCTGCGGGGCCGGGCCGTGGCCCTGACGTTCATCTACACACGCTGCCCGTACCCCACGTTCTGCCCGCTGATGGACCGGCAGTTCAAGGAGGTGCAGGGGCGGATCCAGGCGGACGCGGCGCTGCGGGGCACGGTGCGCCTGCTCTCGCTCAGCTTCGACCCCGACCACGACACGGCGGCGGTCCTGAAGGCGCACGCCAGGGAGCTCGGCACCGACCCGGCCGTGTGGACGTTCGCGACGGCGTCACGCCCGGACATCGAGGCGTTCGGCGCGCACTTCGGCCTCCTGATCAGCCGCGACGCGAAGGACCCGACGGTCATCACACACTCGCTCGCCACGGCGGTCATCGACCCGCGAGGCCGTCTGGCCGCGCTCCACGCGGGGAACGACTGGACCCCGGACGCGCTCTTCAGCGACATCGTCCATGCGGCGGCGGAGCGCTGAGGCCCCGCCGCGGTCGGCGCTCACGGCCGCGGAGCGGCGCGTCATCGACCGCCTGCGCACGCCGGCGGCCGTCCAGCGGTTCCTGAACGCGCTCCCTTACAACACCGAGCCGCCGCCCGGCCGGGCCACGCTGCGCAGCTTCCGCGGCGTCATCCGCCACCACACCGCCCACTGCCTGGAGGCCGCGCTCGCCGCGGCCGTCGTGCTGGAGCAGCACGGCTATCCGCCGCTCGTCCTCAGCCTCGAGTCCGTCGACGAGCTGGACCACGTGATGTTCGTGTACCGGGCGCGCGGGCGCTGGGGCTCGGTCGCGCGCTCCCGCGACCCCGGCCTGCACGGACGCCGGCCGCTGTTCGTCAGCCCGCGCGCGCTGGCGCTCAGCTACGTCGATCCGTACGTGGATTTCACCGGGCGGATAACGGGCTACGCCGTCGTCGATCTGCGCCGGCTGGGCACCTACGACTGGCGGCTGGCGGAGGGCAACGTGTGGAAGGCCGAGCGTCTGTTGCTCGAAGAGCCGCACCGGCGGATCGTCACGTCGGACACCCGGATCGAGCGGCTGCGCGCGTGGTACCGGGCCTTCAAGGTGCGCTTCCCCGATCGCAAGCCGCTCGCCTACCGCGGCCGCCACACGTGGAGCGAGCTGCCGCGGGAGTTCCACGTCAATCCAGGTCGAAGTCCCGCTGCGGCTTGGTGACGGGCTCGTCCCGGGCCTGGCGCAGGGCTTCCTCGAAGCGCTTCGACAGCACGTCGCTCCGGTTCTTCTCGGCCGAGACCGACTGCTCGAACATCGCCTCCCGCCGTGCGGCCTCCTCGGCCAGGATGCGCTGCGCCTCGTTCAGCTCGGGCTTGTCCTCCCGCTCCGGTTCCTGGTGGCGGACGATGCGCCGGAGACCCGTGTCGATGACGAGCGTGCTCCGGCAGCACGGACACACCGCTTCGAATTCCGTCTTCAGCATGCGAGCTCCCCCGCCGGTCCGTTCATCGTCGCCGGCCCTTGCCCCAGTCAATCCGAATCGCGCGCCCCGACGCCGTGCGCGCCGTCACCTCGATGCCGAACGGCGCCTGTCGCCGCCGATCGAAGCGCTGGCCGAACCCGGCCACGAAGGTGTCGAGCGGCACGACGAGCCGGCCGCCCGGATCCAGCTCGCGGGCCGTGACGCGGTAGTGGTCGTTCAGCCAGACCTCGATGTCGGTCCATTTCTCGCCGGTCTGGTTCTCGATCTGGATCTGGAACGACTCGACCACGATGGCCGGCCGCGGCTCCTCGCAGCCCCCCGCCCAGAGCGCCGCGACGAGCGCGAGCGCCCGCACCCCGCCCCGATCGCGTCTGCGCGTCATCAGTCTATGATATCCACATGCGCACCGCCCGCCACACCTGGATTCTGTGCGGCGTCGCGTTGACGATCTATGCCGTCGCGTGTGCGTCGAACCCGCCGCCCGCCAGCCCGTCTCCGGCGGCGCCGCCACCGCAGGCGGTGGTCGCGCCTGCGCCCCCGGCCCGGGTCGCGCCCTCCACGGGGGTCCTGGCCGGCCGCGTCACCAGCGCCGCCGGGGGGGCGCCCGTCGCCCGCGCCCGCGTCCTCGTCGCCTCGCCGGCGCTCGCCGAGGCCCGTGTCGCGCTGACGGACGCGGACGGGCGGTACCGCGTGGCCGAACTGCCGGCGGGCCGCTTCACGATCACCGTCATCAAGACGGGCTTCGTGACCACCGTGTTCGGCCGGCCCACGACCGGAGCGCCCCTCGAGGTCGAGCTGACCGCCGGCCAGCAGTCCTTGAGCGCCGACGTCGAGCTCCCGGTGGCGGGCACGATCGCGGGCCGGATCGCGGACGAAGACGGCACCCCGCTCGCGCGCGCCCGCGTGAGCGCCGTGCGCCCGCGGTTTCAAGACGGCGAGGAGACGCTCGTCGTCACGGGCTCGGCGTTCACCGACGATCGGGGCGAGTTCCGAATCGACGGCCTGCCGCCGGCGCTCTACTTCGTGGCCGCCGCCGACCCGGCCTTCGACCAGGTCGGCGACGCGTCGGGCCCGCTGGAGTACAGCCCGACCTATTTTCCCGGAACCGTGTTCCCCGACGAGGCCACGCGCGTGAAGGTCGAGGCGGGCCGCGTGACCCCACCCGTCGAGTTCGGGCTGCAGATCGTCCGGCCGGCGCGCGTCCGCGGCCAGCTCATCGCGTCGGACGGCCGGCAGCTGCTCGCCGTCGCCGTCGTCATGACGGCCCAGCACGACGACCAGCTCGCCGCCATGCCGATCCGCGACGTCACGCTCGAGCCGGACGGGACGTTCCTGTTCCGCAATGTGCCGCCGGGCCGCTACGTGATCCGCGCCCGGGGCGAGACCGACCGGGCCGGCAACTCGCTCTTCGGCCGGTTCTCGCTGGACGTGCAGGGGCGCGACATCGAGCACGTGCGCATCACGCTGAACCCCGGCGCGCGCCTCAGCGGCCGCGTCGACTTCGCCGGGCGCACGCCGCCCGATCGCGACGCCTTCGCCGCCGTCCGCCTGCAGGCGGTCGCGGTGGACGGCGTGACGTTCGGCGACGCCCTCAGCGACCCGATTCAGCCGGACGGCGACTTCCGGTTCCGCGCCATCATGCCCGGCGCGCACGTGCTGCGCGTGCGCGGCCTGCCCGGCGGCTGGGGCCTGCAGGGGGTTTTCGTGATGGGGCGCGAGGTCACCGACGTGCCGTTCTCGCTCGACGGCGGCCAGCAGGTGTCGAACGTGGTCGTCGTCATCTCCAGCGTGACGGCGAGCGTGTCGGGCCGCGTCACGGACGCCGCCGACCGGCCGCGTCCCGACGCCCTCGTCGTGGTCTTCCCCATCGACCCGGCGCTCTGGACCCGGTACTCGCGGCACGTGCGCCGCGCGCGCCCCGACCTCGACGGCCGCTACCGCGTGACGGGCCTCCCCGCCGGCGAGTACCTGATCATCGCCACCGACGAGCTGGACGAGGCCGACGTGCTCGGGCCGACGACGCTCGAGCGGCTGAGCGGCCGGGCGGGCCGCCTGACGGTGACGGCCGGCGAGCCACAGACGAGGGACCTGCGCGTGACCGCGCTGCGGGCGCAGGCCGTCAACGGCCATGAGCCATAGGAGCGAAGGCGGGCGCGGCCGCGCCGGGGTGTCCGTCGACGTCCGCGTCGCCACCTACAACGTGCACCGGTGCCGGGGCCTCGACCGCCGGACGCTGCCGGAACGGACGGCCGAGGTGCTCGTCGGCGTCGGCGCCGACGTCATCGCCCTGCAGGAGGTGATCGGGCCCGGGCAGGCGACGCCGGGCCAGGCGCAGGAGCTCGGCGCCGCCCTCGGCATGGGCTGGGTCATGGCGCCCGCCCGCGTGCTGCGCGGGCACCTGTTCGGCAACGTCCTCCTCAGCCGCTTCCCCATCCGCCACCACGCGCAGGTCGATCTGTCCTGGAAGACGTGCGAGCCGCGCAACGCGCACCGCGCCGAGCTCGTCGTGGGCGGCGCGTCGCTGCACGTCTACAACGTGCACCTCGGCACCGCTCTCAACGAGCGCCGCTACCAGGCCGAGCGCCTGGTCACCTTCGTGCACGACCGCCGGGCCACGGGGCCGAAGATCCTGTTGGGCGATTTCAACGAGTGGATGCGCGGCCGCACCACGACGCTCCTCAGCCAGCGGCTCGGCAGCGTCGAGCTCTTCCCCTTCCTGCGTCGTCGCCGCACCTATCCGGGGTTCTTTCCGATCCTGCACCTCGACCACATCTACTACGAGGGGCACGTCGAGGTGCTCAACGTCGAGTTGCCGCGCAGCCGCAAGGCGCTCGTCGCCTCCGATCATCTGCCGCTCGTGGCGGATCTGCGCGTGTGGCTGTAAGGGCGTGACGCGGCCAGCCACGCGAGCCACCAACGGGGCTTGACGTCTGATTGCAATATGATATCATATCGTTATCACAGGAGGTGCCGACATGGCACGCGAGAGAGAGCTGGCGGGGCTTTCGGGCTGGGGCATGCTGGTCCCGCTGCTGGCCGCGCTGGCGTTGGTGGTCTACGGCTTCGTCCTGGGCGTCCGGCACAACGACGTGTGGCAGGTGATCGGGACGGCCGTCCTCGGCGGCCTCGACGTGTTCCTGATCGCGGGGCTGTTCGTGGTCAACCCGAACGAGGGCAAGGTTCTTCAGCTCTTCGGCGCGTACGCGGGCACGGTGAAGGTGCCCGGCCTGCGCTGGGCCAACCCGCTCTACACGAAGCGGCGGATCTCGCTGCGGATTCGGAACTTCGAGAGCTCGCACATCAAGGTGAACGACAACGAGGGCAACCCGATCGAGATTGCCGCGGTCGTCGTCTGGCGGGTCGTCGAGACCTACGAGGCCTGCTTCCACGTGGACGACTACGAGAACTACGTGCACGTGCAGAGCGAGGCCGCGCTCCGCAACCTGGCCACGAGCTACACCTACGACACGCACGACGACAGCCAGATGTCGCTGCGCGGTCACACCGCCGAGGTCGCCGAGCACTTGAAGAAGGAGATCCAGGACCGGCTGGCGAAGGCGGGTGTCGAGGTGCTCGAGGCCCGGATCAGCCATCTGGCCTACGCGCCCGAGATCGCCGCGGCGATGCTGCAACGGCAGCAGGCCGGCGCCATCATCGCCGCCCGCCAGCGCATCGTCGAGGGCGCCGTGGGCATGGTCGAGATGGCCCTCGAGATGCTGTCGCGCCGCGAGATCGTGCGGCTCGACGACGAGCGGCGCGCGACCATGGTGAGCAACCTCCTGGTCGTGCTGTGCGGCGAGCGGGCGACGCAGCCGGTCATCAACACCGGAACGATCTACCAATAGCGCCGGCCGTCGGGCCGGCCCCGAAGACGCGCGCGCCGGGAGGCTCGCGCTTCGTGCCATGGCCGAACGCAAGCCGTTCCTGCTCCGGATCGATCGCGAGGTGCTCGACGCCGTGCAGCGCTGGGCGAACGACGACTTGCGCAGCCTCAACGGGCAGATCGAATTCCTGCTGCGGCGGGTGCTCCAGGGCGAGGGACGGCTCGGCGGCCGGCGCGACGGCGGCCGGCGCGGGGAGAACGGCGAGAGGTGAACGCGCCGGCCCTACCCTTCCTCTTCGAACTCGCCGGCCTCCGGCGGGCCGAGGCGCGTGGAGGGCCGGAGCGCCTCGCGGTGATCGAACAGCGGGAGCGACTCGACGTGGAACGTGTGCGGACAGCCCGGCGCTTTCCTCTCGAGCACGACGGTCACGGGGCTGCCCTCCACGCCTTCACGGAACGAGAGGCGGCAGCCACAGGACAAGCGGGCGTGCGTGAAACCCTTCAGCATGATCACCAGGGATCATACTACAGCCCGGGGTCGGCGTCTCCTACGGCGACTGCCCGGGCCGCGCACGGCGCGGCCCGCGTCCCTCGACTTCGCTCGGGACGCCCTGAGCCACGCCGAAGAGCGAGGGAGCGGCGCGGGGCGAGGGGCCCCCGCGAGTGACCGAGCCGGGGCGTGGGGCGGAGCCCCACGTGATCAGAAGAGCGCCTGGATCTCCTTGTCGATCTCGCCTTCGGCGACGGGGCCGTAGTGCTTCTTGCAAACCGTCCCGTCCTTCTTGATGAAGAACGACACCGGAATCGCGAAGATCGGTCCGTAGGCGTCCTGAATGTCGTCGTTCGCCATGAGGACCGGGTAGTTCATCTTGTACTGGGCCGCGAACTTCTGGAGCGCCGGCGCCGGGTCGTCCACCGAGACGCCCAGCACGGTGAAGCCGTCCCGCCGGTACTTCTCCTCGGCCGCCACGAACATCGGGATCTCGGACTTGCACGGGCCGCACCAGGTCGCCCAGAAGTTCAGCACGACGGGACGCCCCTTGAACGAAGCCAGGTCGACCGACTTGCCGTCCATATCCTTGAGCGTGAAGTCGAGCGGCGCCGGCTTCGCCGGCACGTCGCAGGTGCCCGGGACGGGCTCGGACGCGGGCACGGCGGCGGAGGTGGCCGCGGCGGGGGGTTTGCCCGAGTCTTCGGCAAAGCGGGTCGACACGAAGGGCACCACGATGAGCGTCAACCCGACGGCGCCGAGCGCGGCAATGGTCCAGCGGTTGTTCATCGACAGTCCTTTGTCGGGGGCCGGGTCACGTCACTCACCCGCCGCGTGGCGGACGTGTGCGCACATGCGGGCCAGCACGTCCGGCGACTCGTTGCCGACGACCGCGAACGTCCGGTCGCCGCTCGACCAGATTACCGTCCTCTGGCCCAGAACCTCAAGCTCGTGTGCGCCCTCGCTGCCGTGCTGGAGCACGTAGACCGACAGCGGCTGTCCGTTCGCGGAGTACATGAGGTGGGCCATCTGGCCGCTCGTGCTGAAGCAGCGCCGCAGGCCGACGAGCTCGATGCCGTCGGCGGGCATCCCGGGCACGACCGGAATCGCCCAGCCCTCGCGCGCCTCCCACCGGCGCGCGAGCGTGGCGGCGTCGGCGCGCGCCGAGATGTCCTGCAGCTTGAAGCACTTCATGTGGTCCAGCGCCAGCTCGGCCGCGAGCGCTTCGGCCGGCCGGCCCAGCGTGAACACGAACGCGCCGGCCACGGCGAGCAGGAGGCTGGCGGCGAGCGACAGCGGCACCCACCGCCGCAGGACGGCGCGGCGGGGCGCCGGCGGCCGGCAG
>JAHECP010000242.1 GCA_024641665.1 Acidobacteriota bacterium | reverse complement strand
GCGCACGCCTTCAGGCGTGCGCCGGGCGCTTCATGGCATAATCGGCAGAACACATGGCAGTCGTCGACCACTTCCAGCGCCCCCTCCGGAGCCTTCGCGTCTCGGTCACCGACCGCTGCAACCTGCGGTGCGATTACTGCATGCCCGAGGACGAATACCTCTGGCTGCCGCGCGAGGACATCCTCACCTTCGAGGAGACGAGCGCGCTCGTGGACGTCTTCCTGGATCTCGGGGTCGATCAGGTGCGCATCACCGGCGGCGAGCCCCTGCTCCGGCGGAACGTCGAGCGGCTGGTCCGGCAGCTCGCCGGGAAACCGCGCATCCGCGACCTGGCGCTGACGACCAACGCGGTGCTCCTGGCCCGGCAGGCCGGGGCGCTCAAGGAGGCGGGGCTGCACCGCCTCGCGGTGAGCCTGGACACGCTGCGACCGGATCGGTTCACACGCCTCACGCGCGCCGACGCGCTCGGCGACGTCCTCGCCGGCATCGACGCCGCCGGCGAGGCGGGCTTCTCGCCGCTCAAGATCGACACGGTCGTCCTCCGCGGGATCAACGACGACGAGATCGGCGACCTGCTGGCCTACGCGCGGGCGCGGCGGGCGGAGATCCGGTTCATCGAGTACATGGACGTGGGCGGCGCGACGCGCTGGACGCCCGAGGCGGTCTTCTCGCGCCGTGAGATCCTGGACGCGGTGGCCCGGCAGCACGGGCCTGCCGCGCCGGTGTCGGAGCTCAGCTCGGCGCCCGCCGACCGCTACCGTCTCGCCGACGGCACCGTGTTCGGCGTCATCTCCTCCACGACCGAGCCCTTCTGCGACGCGTGCGACCGGAGCCGGCTCACGGCCGACGGCGTCTGGCTGCTCTGCCTCTACGCCACCGACGGCATGGACCTCCGCAACCTGCTGCGCCGCGGCGCGTCGGCCGAGGAGCTGCGCACGCTCGTCTCGCGCAGGTGGCGCGCCCGCACCGATCGCGGCGCGCTCGAGCGGCTCGGCTCGGATCGCCGCTCGGCGTTCATCCCGCTCGCCTCGCTCAAGCGCGACGCACACCTCGAGATGCACACGCGGGGAGGGTAAAGGACATTGCCGATTGCCGATTGACGATTGGCGATCGGCGATTGGCGATTGACTGGCGGCACGGACCGCGAGATCCGTCATGTCAGGCAGAACACGGGCGTGGCTCTCCGCCTTCGCGCTCCTCGGGCTCGCCGCGTCCGCCGCGGCGGCCTACACGCACTACCGGCTGCTCACCCAGCCGGGGTATCTCGGCATCTGCGACGTGAACGCCACGGTGAGCTGCAGCCAGGTGTATCTGAGCCGGTTCGGCACCGTAGGTGGAGTGCCGGTCGCCCTCCTCGGCCTGATCTGGTTCTCGCTGGTCGCCCTGCTGGTGCTCGGCGCCCGACGGGGCACCCCGGCGTTTCGCCGGAACGTCGGCAGCTACCTGTTCGTCCTGTCCACCGCCGGGATGGCGGTCAGCCTGTACCTGGCCGGCGTGTCGCTCTTCGCGCTGCGAACGGTGTGCCTGCTGTGCCTGCTGACCTACGTGGCCGTGATTGGGCTCTTCATCCTCTCGGGCAGGACGGCGACGGTGCCCCCGCGGGAGCTGGCCGCCGGGCTGACCGGTGACCTGCGGTCGCTCGCCGGCAGTCCATCGGCCCTGACGTCTGCAGCCGTGTGGCTCGCGCTGGTCGTGGCGGCCGTCGTCTGGTTTCCGCGGGAGGCGGTCGCCACAGCCGCGCAGACCTCGCCCGCACCGCCGCCGGTCACCGGCGCCCAGCGCTCGGAGTTCGAGCGGTGGTACGACACGCTGCCTCACACGAACCTGCCGGTGCCGACTGGCGGCGCCAGGGTCCTGATCGTCAAGTTCACCGACTACCAGTGCCCGGGCTGCGCGGCGACGCACTTCCAGTACCGCGACGTGCTGGCGAAGTGGGAGCTGACGCACCCCGGCGCGGTGCGCGTCGTGGACATGGACTTTCCGCTCGATCCGGCGTGCAACGCGGCCGTCTCGCGCGTCATCCATCCCCTGGCGTGCGACGCGGCGGTCGCGGTGCGTCTCGCCCGCGACCGGGGGAAGCGCTCCGAGATGGCGGACTGGCTGTACACGAACCAGGCGACCTTCACGCCGGCGTCGATCCGGGCCGCCTCGCAGGCGATTGCCGGCGTGAACGACTTCGACGCGCGCTACGCGTCCGCGATCGCCGCGGTGAAGACCGACGCCGCCCTGGGCGCGCTGAACAACGTCCACTCGGCGCCGACCTACGTCATCAACGGCACGATGATCGCCGCGCCGCTCGCCCCGCCGTATTTCGATCAGGCGATTGCCCTCGAGTTCCGCCGGGCGGTGAAGTAGAACGACGACGCCGACAATGGAAAAGGCCGCGCGGGGTGTCCCCCGCGCGGCCTTTCTGATCTTCCCCTGAGCCCTGAGCCGTAAGCCCCTGAGCCCTGAGCCGTAAGCCCTGAGCCGTTCTAGCTGACCTCCACCGTCTCCTCGGTCTTCTTCTTGCCGCCGAGGCCCTGGATCTGGACGGTGGGCGGCGCGGGCGCCTCCTTCAGCACGTGCTGGCGGTAGAGGGCGGCCATGCGCTCGTGTTCGGCGCGCTTCTTGAGCGCCTCGTCGCGCTGCCGGATCTTCTCCTCGCGGGCCGTCTTGGCGATGCCCTTCTCGTCGAGGTCGGTCTGCTTGCCGGCGGCCACCGCCTCGGGGTCGAGCACGAGCCGGTGTTCGACCGAGTCGAGCGGCACGGCTTTGTTGCCGGCGAAGATCTCGTGGCGCCCGTGCTCCTCGTACCACTTGGTGAGGGTGGCCGTCATGTGCATCTTCTCGATGATGTTCCGCCAGCCGATGCCCGTGTTGTAGGCGCAGAAGGAGATCTCGCCCTCCTGCGTCGCGTACGGGATGATGCAGCGCTCGGTGCGGCGGAAGTCGTAGTTGAACAGGTCCTGGAACCACATGCCGGCGATGAACAGGAAGTTCCAGCGGTCGCCGCGGCGCCGCTCGATGTCGTCCTGCGTGCGATCCCTGCCGACCTTGCCGTAGTCGTGGCCGGTCGCGCCGAATGTCTTGTCGAACTTCTTCAGGAGGTCCGTCAGCTTGAAGTGCGTCGGCGCCTGGAACGGGTCGTAATTGCGCATCAGCGACAGGGCCATGCCCAGCGCCGACAGGAACCGGCCGCGCGCCGCGTCGTTGACGCGGCTGAGGTCCCTCGCCACCTGATCGGCGTTGACGAACCTGGTGAACGGAACGGCTTCCTTGGTCTCCTTGTCGATCATCACGGCCATGCCGACGCCGCAGTTCGGGTGGCAGCCGCAGGTGAGGTTGCCCCACTCGGCGCTCGGCCCGTGCACCAGGTCCGCCCAGTCGGTGAACGTGCCCAGGAAGGAGATCGGATACCAGTCACGGGCGGGCTCGCCGATCCCGGTCTGGTTCTTCACGTCGTGTGCCAGGTGCGACAGCGTGTAGCGCTGCGCCGCGCGGCGCTCGTTCGACACCTCCTCGTCGCGCCCGGTGAAGGACACCGGCTGGAACGACAGGAAGTTGATCTTCTTCGGGTTGTCGAGCGCGAACTGGACGATGCGGCCCACCTGCTCGTTGTTGACGCCGTTGACGATCGTGATGACCGGCACGATGTCGATGCCGGCGTTGTGCATGTTCTCGATCGCCCGGAGCTTGACGTCGAACAGGTTGCCCACCATGCGGTGCGAGTTGGCGGCGTTGCCGATGCCGTCGAACTGCAGGTAGGCGTAGCGCAGGCCGGCGTCGGCCGCCGCCTTCGCGAAGTCGGGGCTCTTGGCGAACTCGATGCCGTTGGTGGCCGCCTGCGTGCTGCTGTAGCCCACCTTGACCGCGTAGCGCACCGCGTCGAGGAAATAGGGCGAGAGCGTCGGCTCGCCGCCCGAGAACTGGACCGACATCTGCCGCTTCGGCTTGAGCGTGATGGCGTTGTGGAGCAGCGTCTTGATGTCCTCCCAGCTCAGCTCGTGGACGAACCCGACCTGGTTCGCGTCCATGAAGCACGGGTCGCACATCATGTTGCAGCGGTTCGTCAGGTCGACCGTCAGCACGGCGCCGCGCCCGTACTTGATCGTGCTGCTGCCGTGGTTGTGCAGCTTCTCGTCGGCGTGCGCGCGGATGTCGCTGCCCGGGAACACCTCCTCGAGGTGCCGGAAGAACGCCGTGTCGATCGCCATGACATCTTCGAAGTGGCCGTGCTGCGGGCAGTCCTTCACCATCAGGATCTTGCCGTCGCGCTCGGTGATCTGCGCCTTGATCTCGCCGATCTTCTCGTGCAGGAGCACCGAGTAGTCGCGCTTGCCGTCCAGGATCTCCTGCCGCGCCTCGCGCACGCAGACCGGGCACAGCGAGTCGGTCTCGCGCGGCCAGCCGAGCGGCGGCTTGACCTTCTGGTGGGACTTCGGCAGCGGCACGTCGGACCAGGCCGGCGTGAACGACTGATTCGGCTTGACGCGGTTCAACGTGTCGAAGACGATCCACACGGCCTTGGCGGCGTAGGTCAACCCCTTCTCCGCGTACTTGATCGGCTTGTGCATATGCTCTCCCACACCAGAACGCGCGCGCGACCACGCTCGCGCCGGCGCCCGCTTCCGATGCCGACGGACGCACTCCCGTAAGTTGTTGGCGTCGTCGAAGAAAGTCGAAAACCCTCGCTCGCGCAAGAGGATACCGCGCTCCAGGCCGCCCGTCACAGAATTTCACGGAAGGGGCCAATTCGGGGGGTGAGCGGGCAGATACGAGCCCGTGCGGGCAGCGCTGAACGGCTCAGCTGGAGACGGATCTGTGCCGGGACAAGGCGCCGCGGCTCAGGAATCTGCGCGTGACGGGTTCAGCCGTTCGCCGCGCGCGCCTCGACGGCCGTCACCGCGCCGCGCCGCGCCGCCGCCTTTCGCACGACGAACCACACCCGCACCGCGAGCAGCGCCATCAGGATCGCCGCATACGCGAACGGGTCGCGCGTGTCCGCCTTCACCTTCCACCAGTAGTGGACGACGCCGCCAATCGCGCTCAGGTAGACGAGCCGGTGCAGCAGCGCCCAGCGCCGGCCGCCCAGCCGCCGGATCATCGCCGAGGTGGAAGTCAGCGCGAGCGGGACCATCAGCACGAACGCCGTGAACCCGACGGTGATGTAGGGCCGCTTCGCGACGTCCTGCAGGATGTAGTGCCAGGCGAAGAACTGGTCGAGGACGACGTAGGTGAGCAGGTGCAGCGTGCCGTAGAAGAAGGCGAACAGACCCAGCATGCGCCGGAAGCGGATTGCGGGCTGCCAGCCCGTGAGCCGCCGGAGCGGCGTCACGGCCAGCGTGATCATCAGGAACCTGAGCGTCCACCGCCCGGTCGTCAGCGTGATGTCCTCGATGGGGTTGGCGGAGAGCTCCCCCATCGCCGCGCGCCACAGCAGGTACAGGAACGGCGCGAGCGCCGCCACGAAGACGGCGGGCTTGACGACGCGGCGGACGAACTGGGCTTCGGTCATCAGGGGTCAGGGGTCAGAGGTCAGGGGTCAGCATTCGACATTCGACATTCTCAGTAGTACTTCCTCAGGTCCATCCCCTCGTACAGCTTCGCCACCTGGTCGCCGTAACCGTTGAACATCAGCGTCTTGCGGCGGAAGAACTCGCCGATGCGACGCTCGCGCGCCTGGCTCCAGCGCGGGTGGTCCACCTCGGGGTTCACGTTCGAGTAGAAGCCGTACTCGTGCGAGTTCTCCTTGTTCCAGGCCGTCGGGGGCTGCCTGTCGACGAAGGAGATCCGGACGATGGACTTGATGCTCTTGAAGCCGTACTTCCAGGGCACCACCAGCCGGATCGGCGCGCCGTCCTGGTTGGGCAAGGTCTTCCCGTAGAGCCCGACGGCCAGGATCGTCAGCGGGTGCAGGGCCTCGTCCATGCGCAGGCCTTCGACGTACGGCCAGTCGAGCGCGGGATAGCGCTGCCCCGGCATCTGGCTGGGCCGGTAGAGCGTGGTGAACGCCACGAACTTCGCCTGCGAGGTCGGCTGGGCGCGGTTGATTACGTTGGCGAGCGGGAACCCCACCCACGGGATCACCATCGACCAGGCCTCCACGCAGCGGAGCCGGTAGATGCGCTCCTCGAGCGCCTGCCCCTTGAGGAGGTCCTCCAGATGGTAGTCCGCCGGCTTGTCGCACAGGCCGTCGATCTTCACCGTCCACGGCTTCGTCTGGAGCCGGCCGGCGTAGCGCGACGGGTCGCTCTTGTCGGTGCCGAACTCGTAGAAGTTGTTGTAGGTCGTGACGTCATCGTAGGGCGTGAGCTTCTCGTCGGTGCCGAACGGCCCCTTCTTGACGTCGCCGAGCGGCTCCTGCGCGAACGCCGGCGCGGGCGCGGCCAGGCTCGCCGCGCCCAGGCCCGCGAACGCCACGCCCACGGCGGCACCCGACGAGGCGCGGATGAACTCGCGGCGGTTCAGGTACAGCCCCTCCGGTGTGATCTCCGACGCCTTGATGTCAGACGGCCGCTTGATCAGCATGCCAATCCCTTCCTAGCGTGGGGCTCCGCCCCACACCCCGGCTCGGTCGTCTCTTGGATCGGCGGGACCCCCTGCACCCCCGCGCCTTGGCCCGCCGAAGCGCGACGCGCGAAGGCGGCCGCTCCCGGATGTCGCGATACCCCCGGATAACACCGCGGAGCGGCCGTTTCTTCCCCGCCAGGTTGGACCGTGTCTCTATATTAAGATGAGACCGTGCCAAAGCCGAGCGACCTCTGGCCGAACGTGCTCACGCTGGCCGTTCACGAGCTCCGAACGCCGGCCGGGGTCGTGTCGGGGTACGGACGCATGCTGCTCGAGGGCCGCGCCGGCGCGCTGGAGCCGGCGCAGCGCAAGCTGCTCGAGGCCGCCGACCGCTCAAGCGCCCGCGTGGTGGAGCTGCTCGCCCAGATGAGCGAGCTGGCCCACCTCGAGGACGGCACGGCGCCGGTCGCCTGCCAGGAGACCGAGCTCCCGGCCCTCCTCGCGCCGCTCCTGCCGGACGGCAGAGCCCCGTCGGCGCCGGCGCCGTTGACGGCGCCCGCCTCCCTGCCTTCCGTACGCCTGCGGGCCGACGCCGTCCGGCTGCGCCGTGCCCTGTCGGCCCTGGCCCGGCTGCCCGTCGGCGGCGGCGCCGCCCTGGCCGCCGAGGTCCGCGGAGACGCACTGTGGCTCGCGATCGGCGCGCG
>JAHECP010000241.1 GCA_024641665.1 Acidobacteriota bacterium | reverse complement strand
CGGGCGTGCTCGCCGGCCTCGTGTTCGGCGTGATCCCGGCGTGGCACGCCGGCGCCGAGGCCGCGGCGCCCGCGCTCGTCCGCGCGCCGCGCGCGGGCGGCGCGGCCCGGCTCGGCACGCGCCGCGCCCTCCTGGTGATCGAGGTCGCGCTGGCCGTCGTCCTGCTCACGGGAGCGGGCCTGACGCTCCAGACCGTCGTCCACCTGCTCCGGGTCGATCCCGGCTTCCGCGTGGACCGCATGCTGACCGGCCGGGTGGAGCTGCCCGCGGCTCGGTACCCGACCGATCGCCGCCGGGCGTTCGCGGACCAGCTCCTCGAGCGCCTGCGCGCCGCGCCGGGGGTCGCCGAGGCCGCGCTCGCCGAGTCGCTGCCCATCGACGGATCCGACTGGCAGTCGATCTTCATGGCGCGCGACCGTCCGCTGCCCCCGCGCGCGGAGATGCCGACCGCCAACATCGATCCGGTCAGCGCGGGTTTCGTCGCCGCCTTCGGGATGCGGCTGATAGAGGGCCGCGAGTTCCGGGTGCGCGAGCCGCAGCCGGTCGTGATCGTCAACGAGAAGCTCGCGCGGCAGATGTGGCCGGGCGAGCGCCCGCTCGGCAAGCAGGTGCGGATCGGCTGGCCGGAGACGCCCGAGAGCGTCAGCCCGTGGTCCACCGTGGTCGGCGTGGTGGGCGACGTGAAGTTCGACGGGCTCGCGGCCGAGACGCCGCTGCAGATCTACTACCCGAACGCCATGTTCCCGGCGGAGACCCTGGCCATCGTCGTGCGCGCGGGCGGAGATCCCGGCGCCCTCGCCCCCGAGCTCCGCCGCGCCGTCGCCGCGATCGATCCCGCGCTGCCGGTCTCCGACGTGCGGACGATGGACGCGATCCGGCAGGCGTCCACCGAGCGCGAGCGGCTGCTCGCGCGGCTGTTCGCCCTCTTCGCCGCCGCCGCGCTCGCGCTGGCCGCCGTCGGCCTGGCCGGCGTCGTGGCCCAGGGTGTCGCCGAGCGCACCCACGAGATTGGCGTGCGCATGGCGCTCGGCGCCACGCGCGGTCACGTGCTGCGCCTCGTGACCGCGCGCGTACTCGCGGCCACGGCCGCCGGCGCCGCGATGGGCGTGGCGGCCGCGCTCGCGCTGTCCCGATGGGTCGCCGGCCTCCTCTTCGGCGTCGCGCCCACCGATCCACTCACGCTCGCGGCGGTCGTGGCGCTGCTCGGCCTCGTCGCCCTCGTCGCAGCATGGCTCCCTGGTCGCCGCGCGACGGCGGTCGATCCCCTCGCCGCGCTCCGCGTCGATTAGGGGCAACCTGGGGTGGCACAGGTCTCTGACCTGTGCCGTCACCCTCCCCGGGTCGAGAACCCCGGTCGCCCCGTCTTGCCAATCCCCCTCGCTCCGGCGGTAAAGTAGGGCCACCTTTCCCGCGACCCGACGGCCGCCACCCAGCAGTCCGTGGTGGAAGTCCGGCGTCGCACCGAGGCTGGCGAGGCGCCCCGGCGGCAAGGCGCGACGACCGAGAATACGGCCGGTATTTGAGGGAGGAGCAACGCCGCCGGCGGGGATGCATCGCCGGCCGAATGCAGCCGGACTTCCACCACGGGCTGCCAGCCAGGAGGCTGACGTGAGACAACGTGCGCTGTTGCTGACGACCCTGCTGCTCATGGCCGGACTCACGGCCGGCCCCGCCGGCCAGGGCGCCGAAGGCGCCAAGGCGACCGCGTTCGCGGCCATCGACCGCAACGCCGGCGAGATCGCCAAGGTCGGCGATGCGATCTTCAGCTTCGCCGAGCTGGGCATGCAGGAGACCGAGACGGCGGCGCTCTGCGTCCGGCTCCTCAAGGAAATGGGCTACACGGTCGAGACCGGCGTCTCGGGCATCCCGACGGCCATCCTGGCGACCTACGGATCGGGGCATCCGGTGATCGCCGTTCACGTCGAGTACGACGCGCTGCCGGGCGGCTCGCAGACGCCGGGGGTCGCCGAGCACGAGCCGATCGTGGCCGGCGCGCCGGGCCACGCCGAGGGCCACAACACCAACGCGGCCCTGTGGATGGGAGCGGCGTACGCCGTGAAGCAGGCCATCGACCAGCACCACCTGGCCGGCACCATCAAGCTCTTCTCGGCGCCCGCCGAGGAGCAGGGCATCAGCCGCCCGTACTTCGTCCGCGACGGCTACTTCAAGGACGTGGACGCGGCGCTCCACGCGCACGTCGGGTCGGATCTCTCCACGAGCTACGGCCCGCGCCAGTACGCCGTCATGTCGGTCGAGTACGAGTTCTTCGGCAAGACCGCGCACGCCGCCACCTCACCGTGGACGGGCGTGAGCGCCGTCGACGCGGTCAAGCTCATGGACATCGGCTGGGACGCGTTGCGCGAGCACCTGCCGCCGACCCAGCGCAGCCACTCGGTCATCGTCAACGGCGGCGTGCAGCCCAACGTCGTCCCCGACTACGCGAAGATCTGGTACTTCTTCCGCGAATCGACCTACGAGGGCGCCGACAACCTGTTCAAGAAGGCGCACAACGTGGCCGCGGGCGCCGCGCTGATGACCGGCGCGACCTTCAAGGAGCACATCCTGTCGGCGTGCTGGCCGACGCGCGACAACCGGACGATGGCGGAGATCGTGCAGGCCAACATCGACCTCGTGGGCCTCCCGGCCTGGACGCCGGAGGAGCAGGCCCTGGCGCGCCGCATCCAGAAGGCCGCCGGCGTGAAGGAGGTCGGGCTCGACACGACCCCCACGCCGCTCCGCGAGGCGGTGCAGAGCACCTCGTCGAACGACTCGGGCGACATCACCTGGACGGTGCCGCACGGCCGCATCACGTTCCCGTCCAACGTGCCCGGCGTGCCGTTCCACCACTGGGCGGCTGCGGTGGCCGAAGCGACCTCCATCGCGCACAAGGGCGAGGTGGCGGGCGCCAAGGTAATGGCGGGCGCCATCGTGGACCTGCTGACGCACCCCGACCTAGTGGCCAAGGCCAAGGCGACCTTCGACCAGGAGGTGGCCGGCTCGACCTACCGGTCGCTGCTGCCGCCGGACCAGAAGCCGCCGGTCGATCTGAACGCGGACGAGATGGCGAAGTACCGGGATCTGATGAGACCGCACTACCTGCACGCGGACATTCGCTTCAAATGAGGTTCAACCAGAGGCCTGAGGCCGGGGACCTGAGGCCGGAGGCCGGGGACCGGCTTACCCGCCGGCCTTCGCGCTCGCGCGCTTCGGCCCGGCAAGCCGTGGCGCGAAGCACGGAGGCGGGGAGCTGACCCGCACATATAGAAGGAGAACAACCGTGAGACGTTTCGCCTGGTTCGTGATTCCCGTTGTCGCGGCCACCGTTGCGCTCGGAGCGCAGGCACCCAGGCGCGGGGCGGCGCCGAAGGCGGTGCCCGCCGCGCCGCCCTTCTCCATCGTCCAGGCGACCATTCCCGAGATGCGGGCCGCCATGGAGCAGGGCCGCGTCACCTCGCGCGAGCTGGTCGTCCAGTCGCTCGTGCGCATCGCCACCTACGAGGAGCGGCTGAACGCGGTGATGACCGTCAACCCGCACGCGATCGAGGAGGCCGAGGCGCGCGACCGCGAGCGGCGCGAGGGGCACATCCGCGGGCCGCTGCACGGCATCCCGATCGCGCTCAAGGACAACATCCAGACGACGGAGATGCCGACGACGGGCGGCGCGCTGGCGTTCCGCGGGCTCATCCCGCCCCATGAGGCGACGCTCGCGAAGAACCTCGAGGACGCGGGCGCGATCATCATCGCAAAGACGGTCCTGACCGAGCTGGCCAACTGGGTGGCGGGCGGCCCCATGCCGATGCCGGGCAACTACAGCGCGCTCGGCGGCTACGGCATGAACCCGTACGACCCGCGTCCCGACCCGCGCCAGGGGCGCGACGACGGGCGGCCGGCGCTCGGCACGGGCGGGTCGAGCTCGGGCATCGGCACGGCGGCGAGCTTCTGGGCGGCCAACGTCGGCACCGAGACGTCGGGATCGATCCTCAGCCCGTCGAACCAGAACATGCTGGTGGGCATCAAGCCGACGGTGGGCCGCATCAGCCGCTACGGCGTCATCCCGATCACGGCGGACCAGGACACGGCGGGCCCGATGGCAAGGACCGTCACCGACGCCGCGATCATGTTGGGCGTGCTCGAGAGCGCGGCGCCGGACCCGAACGACCCGGCCACCAAGACGTGCGCGCCGCCGCCCAACCGCGACTACACGGCCTTCCTGAAGCCCGACGGCCTGAGGGGCGCCCGCATCGGCATCCCGCGCGCCTTCTTCTACACGCAGACGAAAGTGCCCGGGCGCGATCGGGAAACCGGCGGCCTCGGCAAGGAGGAGGCGGCGCTGATGGAGGAGGCCATCGCGGTGTTGAAGGCGCAGGGCGCCGTCATCGTGGATCCGGCCGACATCCCGAGCATCCTCGAGACCGACCCCGCGAAGAACTTCCTCTCGTGGGGCATGTGCTCGGGCGTCAACGGCGCCAAGGGCCGCGACGCGAACTGCTCGGTGGTCCTCAAGTACGGGATGAAGCGCGACTTCAACAAGTGGCTGGAGTCGCTCGGCGCGGCCGCGCCGGTGAAGACGCTGACCGACCTGCGCATCTTCAACCTCACGCACACCGAGGCCAACGCGATCAAGTACGGCCAGTCGAACCTCGACATCTCGGACGAGATGGACGTGACGGCCGATCGGCAGCGCTACCTGGCGGACCGCGCCAAGGACATCGAGCTCGCCGGCACGAACGGCATCGACGCGGTGATGAAGGCGAACAACCTCGACGCGCTGCT
This sequence comes from Acidobacteriota bacterium, assembly GCA_024641665.1. Lineage (GTDB taxonomy): Bacteria > Acidobacteriota > Vicinamibacteria > Vicinamibacterales > JAHECP01 > JAHECP01. The sequence goes on along the minus strand of JAHECP010000241.1, from coordinate 2,442 downwards.
CTTCCCCGGGCCGAGGGGGGCCTCGATCGCGGCCAAGCCGGGCTACCCGACGGTGATCGTGCCGTTCGGCCTGGTGCCAAACGCACCCACGCCGCCCTTCCCGGCGGGCTTCGACGCGAAGCCGGAGCCGTTCGGCGTGAGCTTCACCGGCATGGCGTGCACCGAGCCGAAGCTCGTCGAGCTGGCGTACGCGTTCGAGCAGGCGACCAAACGGCGCGTCCCGCCGCCGTTGCAGTAGGAGACCCGTCGATGTCACGTTCCCCCGTCGTCCGCCGCATCCTCCCGGTTGCGGTTGAGGCAGGCGCGGGACGGGCGCCGCGATGGCCGGCGCTCGCCCTCGCCGTCCTGGGCGGCGTCCTCCTCGCCGGCGCGCCCCCGCGGGCGGCGGCGCCCTCGCACTGGAGCGACGCCACCGGCCGCGTCGTCCTCGACAACGGGCTGACGGTCCTCATGCTGCAGCGGGGCGCGCTGCCCATCGTCTCGGTGGAGGCGCTTTACCGCTTCGGCAGTCGCAACGAGCCCCCGAACCTCACCGGCGGCGCGCACTTCCTCGAGCACATGGCCTTCCGGTCCACCGACGAGATCGCCAAGCAGGACCTGACGAACCAGATCCTGCGCTGGGGCGGACGCTGGAACGGCTACACGTCGTACGACCAGACCGTGTACGCGTCGGCCGTGCCGAACGAGCACCTCGAGTGGCTGCTCTACCTCGAAAGCCAGCGCATGCGCCACGTGCGATTCGTGCAGGCGGAGGTCGATCGCGAGCGCACGAGCGTGACGGCCGAAGAGCAGCAGTACCGCAACTCGCCCGCCTACGTGCTCTCGGAGCACCGCCTGCGCCGCGTCGCCCTCGTCGCCCATCCGTACGGGTCGCCGATCATGGGTCGCATGTCGGATCTGCTGGGCGTCACCGCTCCGGAACTCGAGCGGCTCTACCACGAGTACTACGCCCCCAACAACGCCATCCTCACCATCGTCGGCCGCTTCGACGAGGACGCCGCACTGGCGCTCGTCCGGAAGTACTTCGGCGGCGTCCCCGGCGACGGCCGCTCCACCACGCTTCGAACGGTGGAGCCGGAGCAGCACGGCCCGCGCCGCGTCACGATGCACGCGTCCGGGAGCGTGGCGCATCTGGAGCTGCTGGTGCACGCGCCGGCGGCCGGCGACGAGGCGTTTGCCACGCTGCTGGCGCTCGACGGCGTGCTGGCCGGCGGCAAGGCGCCCGGAAGCGGCGGCGCCGCGCGGGACAGCCGTCTGTACCAGGCGCTCGTCGCGTCCGGTCTGGCCACGTCCGTTCGCACGAGCACCGAGCTGGCCGAGTATCCCGGCCTGTATGCAATCGACGTCGACGCCCCGCCGGACGCCGACCTGCAGAAGATAGAGGCGCGCCTCGACGCGGCCCTGGCTGACGCCGCGCAGACGATCTCGGCCGCCGAGGTCGCGCGCGCCGTGCGGCAGGTCCAGGTGGCGCTCGCCTTCGGCGCCGACAGCAACCGCGCGGTCGCCGACCTGCTGGCCGTCTACGAGGAGATGCAATCGTATCGCCTGCTCGCCGAGCTGCCGGCGCGGCTCGGCACGGTGACGCCCGACGAGGTGCGCGCGTTCGCGCGCGACCGTCTGGATCGCGATCACCGCACGATCGGCTGGCTGGTGCCCGACCGGACCGCCGCGGCCGAGCCCGGCATCGCCGCCGAGCCGGCCGCTCCGCCGGCGCCCGACGTCATCCCGCGTCGCGCGTCCGCGCGGCCGCTGCCGCCGCCGCGTCTCGAGGTGCCCGACCTGCCCGCGCCGGCCACGCGACGTCTGGACAACGGCATGACGGTGCTGGCCCTCCAGGTCCCGGGCGAGGCGGTGAACATCCGCGTGCGGGTCGAGGCGGGCTCGGCCGACGACCCGGCCGGTCGGGAAGGCACAGCGCTCCTGGCCGCGCGGCTGCTCACCGAGGGCACCGCGGGGCAGGCGGCCGCGCTCGACGACCCGGAGGTCAACCTCTCGCAGAGCGCGTTCGACCGCGGCCCGTTCGCGAACCGCGACTACGTCGAGATCTCGGCGACGTGCCTCCCCGCCGCGCTCGACACGGTCGGCCGGGCGCTCGCGGCCGCCGTGTCGTCCCCGGCATTCGACGCGTCCGCGCTCGCGCGCGCGAAGCGCTCCCTGGCGGTCTCGACCGCCGCGCGGGCCGACGACAGCCGCTGGCGCGCCGACCGGGCCGTCTTCGATCACCTCTACGCGCCGGGGCAGCGCTACGGCCGTCCGCCCGAAGGCACCGCCGACTCCCTCGCGCGCATCACGTGGGACGACGTCGTCGCCTTCCATCGGGCGCACTACCGGCCGGAGCGCACGGTCGTCGCGGTGGCGGGCCCGGTGGACGCCGCCGCCGCGCGCGACGCCGTCGCTCGGGCCTTCGGCGGCTGGCGCGTTTAGAGGCCGCCGGCCGCCCGC
>JAHECP010000240.1 GCA_024641665.1 Acidobacteriota bacterium | reverse complement strand
GCCGCCCCCGCCGCCACCCCCGCCGCCACCACCGCCCCCGCCCCCGCCGCCACCCCCACCCCCGCCGCCGGCGCCCGAGGTGCAGCCGCCTCCGCCGCCGGCGCCGGATCGGGTCGATCCGTTCGTCATGGGCGCGTTCGGCAAGCAGCGCCGGACGCTCGACGGCGGTGACGACCCGTCCGCCAGCGGCAGCTTCTGCGACCCGCTGCTCGGGTTCAAGGGCGGCGTGCAGATCCAGCTGGGGCCGCACGTCATGGTGGCGCCCGCCTTCGGCGTGGCGGTCAATCTCGACCAGTCGGGCCGGACGAGCGTGTTCGGCGAGCTCGAGCTGAACCGCACGTTCGGCAACGGCGGCTACATCGGCACCGGTGTCGGCGTCTGGGACTTCAATCACGGCAACAACGTGACGGGGAACCTGCTCATCCACCTGGGCGCGCCGATCGCGAGGTACGTCGACGGCCGGTCGAGGGCGCTGTTCGTCGTCGAGGGGCGGCTGTTCTTCGACCAGATGTCGCACATCGACAACAACTACCAGTTCTGGGCGGGGCTCCGGTACGTGGTGAGGTAGAGGGCTCCCGGCGAGCCGGGACGGCCCGTTCGAGGAGGGACGATGCGCCGCGTTGTCGGGGTGACGTTCCTGGCGGTGATTGGCGGGGCCGGCGCGGTCGGGGCACAGACCGCGCCGGCGGCCGTCCCAGATGCCCCGCGTTCGTCGCTGCTGGCAGAGGCTCCGGATCTGGTGTCGGCGGCCGTGGCGGCCGGCCTGCGGCAGGACGCCGTCTGCAGAGGCAAGCAGCAGGATCAGCAGACGGACCAGTCGCCGGACCGCCCCTCGCGGCGCGCCTGCGACGGGTGTCCGCCGCGGAGCGTGGGGAAGGCCCTCCTGGAGGCGACGTTCATCGTCAACGGCATGGCCGAGGCCGCCAACCTCATCAGGGGACAGGTCACATCGCACATCACGCCGAAGACGTGGTGGGCCAACATGAAGCAGGGATGGGTCTGGGACCTGGACGAATTCGCGGTCAACCAGATCGGCCATCCCTACCAGGGCAACGCCTACTTCAACTCGGGGCGCGCCAACGGCCTGAGCTTCTACGAGTCGGCGGCGGTGGCCGCGTTCGGGAGCGGCACGTGGGAGTACTTCGGCGAGACGAACTACGCCTCGCTGAACGACCTCATCAACACGACGCTCGGCGGCGCCGCGCTCGGCGAGATGTTCCACCGGGCCGGGTGGCTGGTGCGGAACACGCACGCCACCGGGGGCCGCCGTCGCTGGAGCGAGATCGGCGCGACGGCGCTCGATCCGATGACCGGTCTCAACCGCTTCCTGACGGGCGACGCCTCCCGCGTCACCGACAAGCCCGCCGACTTCGTGCCCATGAGCCTGAACGGGATCTTCTCGGTCGGCGCGCTCTGGCGCGGCGACAACACGCACGCGGTGAAGTCCGCCGCCGAACCCTTCCTCGAGATGGACCTGCTCTACGGCGACGCGTGGACCGGCCGCAGCCGGACGCCGTACGAGGCGTTCGCGGTCCGGCTCATGTTCGGCGGCGGCGCCGGCTTCAGCGAGGCCCGCGTTCGGGGCCGACTGCTGGGGCAGCCGTTCGGCGGCGAGCGCGGTCAGTTCCTGGTCGTCCAGGCCTACGACTACCAGGCGAACGACGCGTACCACTACGGGGCGCAGGCGTTCAACGCACAGGTCGCGTGGACCGCGGGGCGGACGTCCGGCACGTACGTCTGGCTGTCCGGGTGGGGCGGTCTGACCGTTCTCGGCGCGGTCGATTCGCTGCCGGTCGATCTGAACACCCGTCCCACGGAGACCGAGCCCCCCTCGAGCGACGGGCCGGGCCAGGGGATTGCCGAAGGGCCGCGCGACTACGACTACGGCCCGGGGGCGAGCCTCGGTGGGTTCGTGAATCTGATGCACGGCCCGCGGACGCTCCTCGGGTTCACCTACGATGGACGGCACCTCTACTCGCTGAGCGGTGTGCGCGCAAACCACTTCTTGCAGCGGGCGCGGTTGGATCTGTCGGTGCCGATCCACCGGAAGCTCGGGATCGGCGTGGCCAGCGAGTACTTCAGCCGGTGGACGGCCTACCAGGACCCGAACCACACGGTGAAGCGGTACCACTACCCGCAGTTTCGGGTGTATTTCACATGGAGCGTGTCGTGAACCGGCCGAGACCCGCGTTGCTGTCCGGCACCCTTCTGCTCGTCTGGCTCGTGCCAGCGGCGGCGGGCGCCCAGTCCGAGCCGCATGCGGCCGCGCCGCCCGCCCCATCGGAGATGTCGAAGCTCTGGCTGGTGGTCGGCGGCGCCTCCGCGACGCTCCGGTCGGAGTGCAACGCGCCGGCGAACCCGGACAGTCCGCACACCTGCGGGCAGAGCCCGTACCGCCACTCGGGCAGCCTGATCGCCGACATCGGGTACCGCGTGCACGACCGGATGGACGTCGGCGCCGAGCTGTTCTGGATGCCGACGAACACCTCGAGCGGTCACATCCGCGTGACGCACGTCGACGCCGTGGCGCAGTTCCGGCCCTGGGCCTCGCAGGGGTTCTTCCTCAAGGGCGGTGCGGGCCTGGCGTTCCTGCGCAACTGGGTGGACGCGGTCGGCCCGTCGTCGATCGACCAGAAGGCCCTGTCGGTGGTGGTAGGCGCCGGCTGGGTATTCCGGCCGGCCGATCGGCTGGGCCTGGAGATCTTCGGCATGCAGCACGCGGGCGCGATCGGCGACGTGCAGACCTCCGAGGGCCCAATCGAGAACGTGATGGGCAACTTCTGGTCGGTCGGCGCCGCCGTGGTCATCCGATGAGGGAGCAGCTCGAGGAGGAACGATGAAGGCCAATCGCATCGGTCTCAGGATCGCCATCGCGGGGCTCGTCCTCGGCCTGGTGGCGGGTGTCACACGCGCGCAGGCGCCGTCCCGTCCGTCCGACAAGGACGTCAAGGCGCTGATGGGCCAGGTCGACCAGGGCGTCCGTCGGTTCGTCGATGGGATGGATCCCCAGATGCGGTCCGCCATCCTTCGCGGTGAGCGCGGCGAGATCGACGTCAAGGCGAGCCTGAATGATTTTCAGCAGGCCATCGCGCGCATGCGCGACCGCTTCGATCCGCCCGGCTACAGCGCCGGCACCGAGGTCGTCGCGGTGCTGAAACAGGCGAGGGACCTGAACGAGGGGATCGCCGTCCGGCCGGGCATGTCCGGCTCGGACCCCCGCTGGCACGACGCGGTGCCCCTGTTCGTGAAGCTGGCGGCCGCGTATCACATCGACTGGCAGGGCGACCCGGCGTCCTGGACCGCCGTCCGCGTGAGCGACGGGGAGCTGAAGAACGCGGCGACCGCGCTGCGGAAGGCGAGCGAGACGTTCGGCAAGGACCTCGGCAACGCCGTCAAGAAGGACCAGGCCCTGGACACGGCGGCCAGGAAGCGCGCGACCGACAAGGCCGCCGCGCTCACCACGGCCGCCAAGAGCTTCGAGGAGCTGGTGAAGAAGGGCGCCGACACGACCGCGGCGCTGGATCGCGTGATGGCGGCGGCGGCCGACGTCAAGGCCTTCGTCGACGGCTACACGGGTGGCGTCGCGCTGGCTCCCCGGTGGGCGCCGGTCGACGCCCAGCTGAACACGATCGCGAGGGCCTGCGGATTGTCCCGGTGACGTCTTCCGGGGTCACCCCGCGGCCGTCCCGTTCCAGTGCGCTTCGATGAGAACCGTGAACCAAGGAGAACCAGCCATGAACTCCCTACTTAAGGCCATGGGCGTGTCGGCCGTGGCCCTCGTGCTCGCTGCCGGCGCGTCCCGGGCCCAGACCTCGAACGAGCCCGTGCGGCTCACCGCCTGGGCCGTGAACATGGGCACCATGGCCACCGGCGCGAACTCGGTCGTGCAGATCCAGATCGACCGCTGGTCGCCCGACGCGGATCGCGATCGCTTCATCACGACCCTGATGGAGAAGGGACCCGGCGCGATGCTGCGCGAGCTGCAGAAGAGCCCGCGTATGGGCTTCATCCGGCTGCCCAACACGCTCGCCCATGACCTGCGCTTCGCGCGGCAGGTTCCGCTGGAGGACGGCGGACGGCGGATCGTCATCGCCACGGACCGGCGGATGGGGTTCTGGGAGGTTCGCAACCGCCCGCGGACCTACGACTATCCCTTCACTCTCATCGAGATTCATCTCGATCGCGACGGCGCCGGTGAAGGCAAGCTGGCGCTGTTCACGAAGATCACGCACAACAAAAAGGACAACCTCCTCGAGATCGAGAACTACGGCAGCGAGCCGGTGCGGCTGCAGAACGTCAAGGCGGAGCCGGTGAAGCGGTAGTGGTGAAACCATGACCCAGACTCATCTTCGCGCCGGGGGGCGATTGCTGGTGGGACTCTCAGTCCTGCTTGCCTGTGGACTTGCCGGGTGTGCCGCGGCCCCTCGCACCAGGCCTATCAGAATGGGCCCGGTCGACACCGGGCCATCTTCAGTCGAAGCCGCCCGCAAGTACCTGGAAGGCCGCTGGACCCTCATCTCCTACGAGGTCTTTCCGCCCGGTCGGCCGGCCATTGCTGTGAGCGGATCGGGCACACTCTCCTACGACTCGTTTGGCAATCTCGACATGCAGATTCGAGTGGACGACCCGGCCGTCGCGGAGGCCCTCGAGCGAGCGGGGATTCCTCTCGAGCGGGGTGTGATCGCGAGCAGCGGCCGAACGGCCATCGACATGCAGGCGCACACGCTCATCTACATTCTGCAGGGCCAGGCCCCGCTCCAGACCACCGCCCCTGCCGCGCCGCTCGCGCTCAGCCGGCCACGACACTGGGCGGTCGACGGCGACGTGCTCACGTTGACGACCAGGGGAGATGACGGACAGCCCCTCTCGGTCGGACGCTGGAGGAAGCAATAGCCAGCTCACCCGCGCGACGCCGCGCTCGCGGCCGCGCCGCCTTCGTCGGACTGACGGCGGCGATCCTGGCGGTGGCGCCGGTCTCCGCCCGGCAGGCGGGCGTGGAGGATCTGCGGCCTTTCGCGGGACATCGGGTGACGGCGATCGACGTGGTCGGCGTCGAGAAGACCCGGGAGTTCGTGATCCGCCGCGAGATCCGCGTGGCGGTCGGCGCGCCGCTCGATCCGGCGGTCGTCGAGGGCGACATCGTCCGCCTCATCAACCTGAGCCTCTTCGCCGACGTCCGTGTCTCCGCCCGCGAGGAGGAGGGCGGCGTCCGCCTCGAGTACCGGCTCAAGGAGATGCCCGCGGCCATTCCGTATCCCGCCGTCTCCTACACCGAGGAGAACGGGTTCTCGGTCGGCGTCGGGATGGCCGCCGGGAACCTGGCCGGCCGCGACATCACCCTCTCGGGCCGCGCGCTGTTCGGGGGCACCTCCAACTACCGGCTGGCGCTGAACTGGCCCTGGATCACCGGCAACCACGTCTCGTTCCGCTTCGACGCCGCGCACGTCGAACGCCCGGATGAGCTGCGCGGCTTCCACGAGGACAGCGACGAGTTCACCCCGTGGGCGGGCACCTACTTCGCGGGCGATCGCGGACGTCTTCAGGTGGGCGCGTCGTACTTCCGGATGCGGAGTGACGTCGGCGGGATCACGCTCAGCCAGGGCAACGAGGATCACCTCCACCGCCTCGGCGTCTCGGTCGGCTGGGACACGCGCGATTCGTGGAACCTGCCGCACCGCGGCTGGCTGAACGAGGTCCAGGTCTTCCGGACCGGCGGCTTCCTCGGCGGCGACGGCGACTTCTGGACCGTGAACGCCGACGTCCGCCGCTTCCAGCCGCAGGGCGAGCGGCGCACCCTGGTCGTCGCGTCGCTGCTGACGCTTCAGTCGGGCGAGGCGTTCGTCGACGTGCCCGCCTACATGCGTTACCACCTCGGAGGCGCCAACACCATTCGCGGGTACTCCGTCGGGGGCGCGCATGTTTCGGGCAAGAACCAGTATCTCGGCACCGTCGAGCTCCGGCACACGGTGGCCCCGCCGCACCGCGTCGACATTCTCAAGTGGTCGTTCAGGTTCGGTCTCGAGGTGGCCGCGATCGGCGACGTGGGCTATGCCTGGGATACGGCCGACCAGTTCGCGCTTCGCCGGTTCCGCGGAGGCATCGGCGCCGGCCTGAGACTGCTGACGCCCGGCTCCGGGATGGCCCGCTTCGACGTGGCCTGGAGCCGCGAAGACGGCTTCCACTTCCACCTCGGCGTCGGCTCCAAGATGGCGCGCCAGCGGCAGCGGCTGCGCTGAGTGGGAGCGCAGCAGAAAGGTGCACCAGGGTGCACATGGTGCATCGTGCACAGGGGTGCGCGGTGGCGCGTTCCTTCGCTGGTGCGCATCCTCTATTAGAAAGAGCTTAGGAAAAGCCGCACCCCATGTCAGTTCCGGTGCCACCTCGCACCTGCGTGCACCGTGTGCACCCTGTGCACTCTGTGCACCGTGGTCTCTACGACACCCCCGGCGGCGCCTGCTCGTGCCAGCGCGTCGCCCGCTCGTAGGCGTCGGCCGCCAGCAGCACGGTCGCCTCGTCGAACGCGCGGCCGGTCAGCTGGAGGCCGACGGGCAGCCGCGCGGCGGTGAAGCCGCACGGCACGCTGACGGCCGGCAGGCCCGCGAGGCTGGCGCCCACGGTCAGCACGTCCTCCATGTACATCGCGAGCGGATCGCCCGTCTTCTCGCCGAGCGGGAACGCCGGGCCCGGCGTCGTCGGCGTGGCGACGAGGTCGACCGCGCCGAGCGCCGTCTCGTAGTCGCGGCGGATCAGCGTGCGCACCTGCTGCGCCTTGCGGTAGTACGCGTCGTAGTAGCCGGCGCTCAAGGCGTAGGTGCCGAGCATGATGCGCCGCTTCACCTCGAGGCCGAAGCCCGCGCTGCGCGATCGGCGGTACAGGTCGTCGACGCCCGCGTCGGGGTCCGTCGTCTCGCGGCGACCGTAGCGCACGCCGTCGTAGCGCGCCAGGTTCGAGCTCGCCTCGGCGGTCGCGACGAGGTAGTAGACCGGGATCGCGTAGCGCGCGTGCGGCAGGTCGATCTCGACGAGCCGGGCGCCGGCCGCTTCGAGCGCGGCGAGCGCGTCGCCGAACCGCGCGAGGACGCCGGCGTCGATCCCCTCGGCCAGCACGGCGCGCGGCACGCCGACGCGGAGACCCTTGACGCGGCCGTCGAGCGCCGTGACGAAATCGGGCGGCGGCGCCGTGGCGGCGGTGGCGTCGGCGGGGTCTGCGCCGGCGA
>JAHECP010000239.1 GCA_024641665.1 Acidobacteriota bacterium | reverse complement strand
GCCGGCCGCCGCCGCCGCGAGATCGCGGTGCGCCTCGCGCTCGGCGCGTCGCGGCGCCGCATCGTCGCGATGCTCGTCACCGAGGGTCTGCTGCCCGGGCTGGCGAGCGGCGCGGCGGCCCTGCTGCTCGCGGCGTGGGCCGTGGACGCGGCGCGCGCGATCCCGATGCCGTACGGCGTGCCGTTCCAGTTCGACTGGGCGATGGACTGGCGGGTGGCGGCCGTTGCGTTCACGCTCGCCGTCGGTGCGACGCTCGTCTTCTCGCTCGTCCCGGCGCTCCAGGCCACGCGGCCGGCGATCGGACCGGCGCTTCGGACCGATTCGTCCATCACGCTCGGCGCCGGGCGACGCTTCAGCCCGCGCAACGCCGTCGTCGTCGTCCAGTTCGCGACGACGCTCGTGTTGCTCGCGGGGGCGGCGCTGTTCACGCGCAGCGTGCAATACGGCGCGCGTCTCGAGCTGGGCATCGACCCCGACCGCGTGGCCACGATGACCAAGCGACTGCCGGCGGACCTTGCGCCCGGCGTGAAGCTCGACTACGTCCGCTCTCTGCGCGAGGAGCTGGCGGCGCAGCCCGGCGTGGAGGACGCGCACCTATCACGCACCATCGAGCTGACTGGCGGTACCGAGATCCGCGTGGAGCCCGAGGGTGCCGCGCCCGGCGCGGCGCGCTTCGCGGTGCGCAACTCCGTGACGCCGGGGTACCTGGAGATGTTCGGCGTGCCGATCCTCCGGGGCCGCGCGCTCGCGCGCGGCGACGTCCCGGGCGCGCCGCCCGTCGCCGTCGTGACCGAGTCGCTGGCGCGCGCGTTGTGGCCGGACGAAGATCCGATCGGCCGCCGGCTCGTGATGCGGCGGACGAGTGCCTACAACGAGACCGACGGCTGGGACGAGCGGGCGTTCGAGGTCGTGGGCGTGGCGCGCGACGGCCGCTACCTCGATCTGCTGGACACGACGAGCCCCTACTGCTGGACGTCGATCTACCAGGATCTGCCGCCGATGGTCGCCGTGAGCGCCAAGGGCGCGACGAGCGCACACGCGATGGTGCGGGTGTTGCGCGACACGGTGGTGCTCGGGCCGGGCGAGGTGCCGGTGGTGCCTCCGTCCACGCTCTCGGCTCAGCTCGACAGGAACTTCTTCGCCTACCGGGCGATCGCGAGCACGCTCGGGTGGGGCGGCCTGTTCGGCCTGGCGCTGGCGCTGGTGGGCGTCTACGGCGTGGTGGCGTTCACCGTCGCCCAGCGCACGCGCGAGATGGCGGTCCGCCTCGCCCTCGGCGCCGGTCGCGGACGGCTCGTCGGGCACATCGCCCGTGACGCGGTGCGCCTGGCGGTCGCCGGCACGGTCATCGGCCTCGCCGTTGCGATCCCGTTGGCCGCGCTGGGCGGCGACATGTTCTACGGCGTATCGCCGATCGACCCCGCGTCGTTCGGCGGAACGATCACGCTGCTGCTGGTGTCGGCGCTCGCGGCGGCAATGGTGCCCGCGCGCCGCGCCCTTCGTGTCAATCCGTTCCAGGTGCTGAGGGAGGAATGACCACGCCCCCCCGCGCGTCGAGGCTCCTGCTGGCGCTCGTCCTGCACCGCGACGACCGCCGCTTCGCGCTGGCGGATCTCGCCGAGGAGCTCGAGGCGCGCGCCACGCGCGACGGCTGGGCCAGCGCGCGGCGCTGGTACCGGGACCAGGCGCTCCGATCGATTGCCCCCGGCCTCGCCCGTCGCGCCGCCCGGCTGACCCGTGGCCGGCGCCTCGCCTCGCCGGCGTACCGTCCGACACGAGGGAGTGCCATCATGCCGCATCTCGTCGCCGATCTGCGCTACGCCGTCCGGTCGCTCCGCCGCAGCCCGCTCGCCTTCGTGGTCACCGCCGTCTCGCTCGGGCTCGGCATCGCCGCGGTCACGGCGGTGTTCGCCGTCGCCAACGCGCTCTTCCTGCGCCCGCCCGTGGGCCTGAGCCATCCCGAGCGCCTCGTCGCCGTCTACACGAGCCGCGACGACGGTCGGTTGTACGGCTCGACGTCGTATCCGGACTACCGCGACATCGTCGACGGCGTTCGCGCGCTCCGCGACGCATCCGTCACCGGCTTCGACGCGCTGCGCCTGGACGACGGCGCGCAGTCGCTGCTCGCCGAGATGGTCACGGGCAACTACTTCGCCGTCGCCGGCGTCACGCCCGTGCTCGGCCGGGGGTTCCTGCCCGACGAGACGGTCGTCGGGCGCGCCGAGCGCGTCGCCGTCATCAGCCATTCGCTGTGGCAGCGGCGCTTCGCCGGGGACCCGCAGATCATCGGCCGCACGCTCCGCCTGAACGGACACGTCCACACGATCGTCGGCGTGGCGCCGAAGGGTCTCGTCAGCCGCCTGTTCGCGCTGAAGCCCGACGTGTGGATTCCCCTCGGCATCCCGGGCGAGAGCACGCACCGCACGGTTGAGGAGCTGCAGCGGCGGGCGGATCGCGAGTTCCGCGTGATCGGCCGCCTCCGCGAGGGCGCGACCCTCGACGACGTGCGGGCGCAGCTGGCCGTGCTGGAAGGACGGCTGCGGGCGGCGTATCCGGACGACTGGAAGGCGCCGGACGGCCGGCCGCGCCGTCTCGCCGCGCTCTCCGAGCGGGACTCGCGCATCGACCCGGAGATCCGCGCGGTGCTCCCCGGCGTCGCGCTCTTCTTTCTCGGCGCCACGGGCCTCATCCTCCTCGTCGCGTGCTCGAACGTGATGAGCCTGTTCCTGGCCCAGGCGGGTCGCCGGCGACGGGAGATTGCCGTGCGCCTCGCGCTCGGCGCGAGCCGGCGCCGCATCGTCGCGATGCTCCTCACCGAGGGGCTGGTGCCGGGCCTGGCGAGCGGCGCGCTGGGTCTGCTGGTGGCCGCGTATGCGGTCGACGCGATCAACACGGTCCCGCTCCCGCTGGCCATTCCCATCCGGTTCGACTTCTCGGTGGACGCCCGCGTGCTGGTCTTCGCGTTCGTCCTCGCGCTCGGCGCGACCCTCTTCTTCTCGCTCGTGCCGGCGCTCCAGGCGTCGCGCCCGGTGCTCGTGCCGGCGCTCAAGAGCGACACGACGGGTCTGGTGGCCGGCCGGCGCCGCCTCAACCTGCGCAATGCGGTCGTCGTCGTGCAGTTCGCGACGACGCTCGTGCTGCTCACCGGCGCGGTGCTCTTCGTGCGGAGCCTCCAGGGCGCCGTGGCCATGGACCTCGGGATCGATCCGACCCGCGTCGCCGTGATGACCAAGTCGCTGCCGGCGCGCGACTACACGCCCGAGGCCGGTCTCGCCTATCTCCGCGGGCTTCGGGGCCGTCTGGCCGCGCAGCCGGGCGTCGAGGACGTGGCCGTCTCCCGCGCGGTCGAGCTGACGATCGCGCAGGTGGGCACCGGCGTGCGCGTCGCGCCCGAGGGCGTGCCGGCGGACCGGGCGCGCGACGCGTTCCGCAACTCCGTCACGCCGGGCTACCTGGAGATGTTCCGCGTGCCCATCCTCCGAGGCCGGACGATCGAGGCGGGCGACGTGGCGGGCGCGCCGCGCGTGGCCGTCGTCAACGAGACGTTCGCGCGGCGCGTCTGGCCGGACCACGACCCGATCGGACGGCGTTTCGTCCTCACGCAGGAGAAGGCCTTCGACTACGGGGGCACCGGCGAGCCGCGTGCCTTCGAGGTCGTCGGCGTCGCACGGGACGGCAAGTACCTGGACATCGACGACGGGCCGGTGCCCTACTGCTGGACCTCGCTCGACCAGGACTACGCGCCGATGGTGGCGATCAGCGTGAAGGGCGCCGGGAGCGCGGAGGCGATGGTGCCCGTCCTGCGGCGCGTGGTGGACGTGTCGCCGGACGAGGTGTCGCTCATCCCGCCCTCCACGCTGGACAGCCAGATCGCGATCCAGTTCCTGCCGCTGCGCGTGGCGTCGCAGGTGCTGGGCTGGGGCGGCCTGTTCGGCCTGGTTCTCGCGCTGGTCGGCATCTACGGGATCGTCGCCTTCACGGTCACGCAGCGCACACGCGAGATGGCGATTCGCGTGGCGCTGGGCGCGGCGCGGCACCAGGTGTTGGGCCGCGTCGTGCGCGACGCCTTCCGGCTGGCGACCGTCGGCCTGGTCCTCGGTCTCGTCGCCGCCGCGGCCGTCGCGCCCCTCCTGAAGAGCCTCATGTTCGGCGTCTCGCCGATCGACCCGCTGTCGTTCGGCGGCACCGTGATGCTGCTGCTCGTCGCCGCGCTCGTGGCGAGCGTCGTCCCCGCGCGCCGCGCGCTGCGCATCGACCCGATCCAGGTACTGAGAGAGGAGTAGGCGCCGCCTGCCGGCCGGCTCTGCCGTCCGGGCCCGACAGCGGACCGTCATCTGTGCTAGCGTAACATCAAGCGTCCGACGGCGGCCGATCGGCCGCCGCCCCGGCGCACCGGAGGGCTGGACGGGGGTCCATGGACGACGCCGACCCTCGACGCGGCCGCGCCTCACCGGAGCACGACCCGCCGATCCCCTGGTCAGAGTCCCCGGGTGACGTACGCCTCCGGACGTTCGTCGCCGCGGCCCGCGTGCGTCTCGCGCGCGAGGCCGGCCTCGACGCGGCGCCGGTCGTGCACTACCGCCGTCCGGTCGAGCGGCCGTTCACCGCGGCCGAGCGCGACCGGGTCACCATCCTCGTCGGCGGCCTCACCTGGAAACACGACCGGCTGATCAAGGCGGTGTTCGAAGGCTCGGGCTACCGCTGCGAGAACCTCCCGACGCCCGACGCCGCCGCGTGCCAGCTCGGCCGCATGTACGGCAACGTCGGCCAGTGCAATCCCACCTATTTCACGGCGGGGAGCCTCATCCGCTATCTGCTCGACCTCGAAGCGTCGGACCTCTCGCGCGAGGAGATCGTTGATCGCTACGTCTTCTTCACGTCGGGCTCCTGCGGGCCGTGCCGCTTCGGCATGTACGAATCGGAGTACCGCCTGGCGCTCGCCAACGCCGGCTTCGACGGCTTCCGGGTCCTGCTCTTCCAGCAGAACGACGGGATGAAGGCGACCTCCGGCGAGCCCGGCCTGAAGTTCACGGTGGACTTCGGCCTCAACGCGCTGAACGCGTTCCTGTTCGGCGACGCGCTGCACGACCTGATTCACCAGATCCGGCCGTACGAGGTCACGCCGGGCGCCACCCAAGCCGCGCTCGGTGACGTCGTGGACGACCTCGTGCGGCTCGTGCGCGACGAGCCGCGCTTCGAGATCCGCGAGCAGGTCGCACCCTGGTTCGCGCGGTTCCTCACGGTGCATCGCCTGCCGCGCTACACCGTGGACGCGATTGGCAAGATCAGCCGGCACCTCTACGGCCGCGGACGCCGTGACGCGCTGGCCCGCGGCCGCGAGCGCCTCGACGGCGTCGAGGTCGATCGCCTGCGCGTCAAGCCGGTCGTGAAGGTCGTCGGGGAGTTCTGGGCGCAGACGACCGAGGGCGACGGCAACTTCGACATGTTCGCCTTCCTGGAGCAGGAAGGCGCGCAGGTCCTCGTCGATCCGATCGGCAACTGGGTCCTGTACCTGCTCCACCAGCGGCGTCTGAACGCCGCGGCGGTGCGAGCGGTGGCGTGTGCGCGCGCGGTGCCGTGGTGGCGCCACGTGCCGGCGCGCCTGGCCGCCGATCTGCGGTACCGGCGGCAGGCGTTCGTCTGGGGCCTGGGCGAGGCGCTGTGGTCGCGCCAGTACGACCGCGTCGGACGCGCGCTCGGCGGCCTCGCGCATCCGGCGGTCCCGCAGCGCGCGCTGGCGCGGCTCGCGCATCCCTTCTATCACCAGCTCGCGCGGGGCGGCGAGGGTCACCTCGAGGTCGGCAAGAGCATCTACTACACCACGGAGCATCTCTGTCACATGGTGTTGAGCCTCAAGCCGTTCGGCTGCATGCCGTCCACGCAGTCCGACGGCGTGCACGCGGCGGTCGTCGCCCGGCACCCGGACATGATCTTCCTGTCGATCGAGACGAGCGGCGAAGGGTCGGTCGAGGCGCACAGCCGGGTGCAGATGGCGCTCGGCGAGGCGCGCGCGCGGGCGCGCCGCGAGTTCGACGAGGCGCTGGCCCGCACCGGCCGGCGGCTCAACGACATCCGCGACTATGTCGCCTCGCACCCGGCGCTCCGGCGGCCGTTCTACCGCGTGCCGCGACGACGGGGCGTCGTGGGGACGGCGGCGAACTTCGTGCTTCACGTGGGCGATCTGATGGACGGGCGGAGGGGCGGGTCGAGGGTCCGCGCGTCCGGGCGGCCGCGCCACGCCGTCCCGTCGCTCGCGCGTCGGTAATCCGTTCGGCGGTGTCGCGCGGGGGCCGGACCCGCGCGCCCGGAGGACACGCCGGCCGGCTGCAGTGGCCAGAAACGGGTCGGCCATGGAGTCGAGCAGGCAGGGCCATCTCGTCGGCGCGGACGTCGGATCGACCACCGTCAAGGCGCTCGTCGTGCGCGCCGACACGGGCGTCGTGGTCTGGCGAGACTACCGGCGGCACGAGACCCGCCAGCCGGAGACGCTCCTCGACTGCTTCCGCCGCATGGAGGCCGAGGCCGGCGTCCGCCCGCACGACAGCCGGGTGTTCATGACCGGCTCGGGCAGCCGGTCGCTGGCTCCACTGGTCGGTGCGCGGTTCGTCCAGGAGGTCACCGCGGTCGCGCTGGCCGTCGAGCGGTGGTACCCGCGCGTGCGGTCGGTCATCGAGCTGGGCGGGCAGGACGCCAAGATCGTCGTCTTCAAACCGCTCGGCGACGGTCGGACGCAGAAGATCCCCTCGATGAACGACCGGTGCGCGGGCGGCACCGGCGCGGTCATCGACAAGATCGCCGCGAAGCTGGCGATCCCGCCGGCGGAGCTGGGCCGCCACGGCTACGCCGGTCTGCACATCCATCCGGTCGCCGGCAAGTGCGGCGTCTTCGCCGAGACCGACATCAACAGCCTGCAGAAGCAGGGTGTGCCGCCGGATGAGCTGATGGCCTCGCTCTTCGACGCGCTCGTCCTGCAGAACCTGACGGTGCTCGCGCGCGGCCACACGCTGCTCCCGGACGTCCTGCTGGTCGGCGGTCCCAACACCTTCATTCGCGGCATGCGGGAGGCCTGGCAGCACGCCCTCCCCCGCGTGTGGCGCGAGCGCGGCGTCGCGATTCCCGACGGCGCCCGGCCGGAGGATCTCGTGTTCGTGCCGCCCGACGGCGAGTACTTCGCGGCGAGCGGCGCCGTCGAGTACGGCCGGCGGGAGGCGGAGGCGGAGGACGCGCGGTACCTGGGCCTGGCGTGCCTCAAGGACTACGTGGCGGGCGGCCGCCGGCACGCGCGCGCACGGGCGGCC
>JAHECP010000238.1 GCA_024641665.1 Acidobacteriota bacterium | reverse complement strand
CCGGGCGTTCCTACACCGTGCTGGACCTCAACGGCGCGACGGTGCTGGCGGCGCGCGCGGCGGGCGAGCCGATCGCCTATGGGGACGCGGCCAACCCCGATGCGCTGGCGGCGGCCGGCGCGGGCGAGGCGGCCGCCGTGGCGATCGTGCTGAACGATCCCGAGGCGGCGCGCCGCGCGGTCCGCGCGGTCCGTGGCCTGTCGGCGGAGGTGCCGATCGTGGTGCGGGCGCGCTACCGCCTCGAGGCCGAGCGCCTGCTGGCGCTGGGTGCGACGGCGGTGGCGGTCGAGGAGATCGAGACGTCGCTCGAGGTGCTGGGTCTCCTGCTGGCCCGGCTGTCGGTGGCGTCCGGACGGATCGCGGAGATTCTCGAGACCTCGCGGCGCGAGGCACGCGGGGAGCGGGAGGCGTCCCGCCTGCCGTGACGCTCCCGGTCCCCGCGTGGGTCGTGCGCTAGCCCTTCAGGATGATCGGGCCGGCCCCCTTGCTCTGCACGAGCTGGTTGAACTTGGGCAGCTCGGTGTCGATCACCTGCTTGAGCTGATCGAGCAGCTTCGTGAGCTGCGGCGTCAGCTCGGCGAACCGCTCGTGCATGCCGCGCGAGGGCCCGACGTCATCGGCGTTGACGTTGCCGTAGAGCACCAGGAACTGGTTGTCGAGCTGGCCCGGGAAGTTGAGGGCATCCTGGCCGCCCTCGCCCTGCAGCTGCGTGAGCAGGCCCTCGACCGCCGTCAGCTTGTCGTCGAGCGCCTTGGCCGCCTTGGCGACGTCGTCGCCGTAGCCGGCCTTCTGCATGCGCTCGCCGAGCTCCTTCGCCTGCGCCTTGATGTCGCGCACCCGGGCGAGGTTGTCGTAGATCTGCCTCACCTTCGCGCCGACCTCGCGGGCGAGCTGGAGCTGCGCCTCGTAGTCGGCCGTCGTCGTGGTGGTGATGCGCGGGTCGTGCTCGATCTCGAACGACTGCGTCTGGGACCAGGTGCCCACCGTGATCTTGACCTGATAGGTGCCCGGCACCACGTTCGGACCCGCGTTGCCCCCGGCGGCCCACAGCACGGTGCCGCGCGGGATATCGAAGAGCGAGGCGTAGCGCATGTTCCACGAGAAGTGGTTCAGCCCCTTCTTCGTGCTGACGCGCGCGGCGCCGCCGCCGAACCGACCGAAGCGCGGCGCCATGGGCGCCTCGGCCTGGCCGGGCCGGCCCGTGAAGCTGGCGACCTCTCCGCCCCTGGCGTCGAGGATGTCGATCTTCACCGGGCCCTTCGGGGCCTCGGGCAGGTAGTAGTAGATCTCGGCGGGGCCGGCCAGCGAGCGGTAGGCGTTGGCCGGCTTGAAGAGCGTGCTGGTCTTCTCCATCCCCGTCTTCACCTGTCGGAGCGGCGCGAGGTCGTCGAGCGACCAGAAGGCGCGGCCCTGCGTGGCGACGAGGAGGTTGCCCCGGTAGATCATCAGGTCGGTGACGGGCGTGATGGGCAGGTTCAGCTGGAGCGACTGCCAGTGCGCGCCGTCGTCGAACGAGACGAACAGGCCGTACTCGGTGCCCGCGTAGAGCAGGCCCTTCCGCTCGGGATCCTCGCGCACGACGCGCACCGGGTAGGTCTTCGGGATGCCGTCGGTGCCCGTGGCGATGCGGCGCCAGGTCTTGCCGTAGTCGGTCGTCTTGTAGGCGTACGGCGTGAAGTCGTTCTGGCGGTACCGGTAGGCGGCGATGATGGCCTGCGCCGGGTCGTTCGGCGACAGGTCGATCGTGTTGATCGTGCTGAACGCCGGCAGGTCCTTGGGCGTGATGTCCTGCCAGGTCTTGCCGGCGTCGCGCGAGAGGTGCATCAGGCCGTCGTCGCTGCCGGCCCACAGCTCGCCGGCCACCTTCGGCGACTCCTCGAAGGCGAAGATCACGTCGTAGACCTCGACGCCGGTGCTGTCACGCGTGATGCCCTCGCCGCCCGAGTAGTCCTGCTTGCTCTTGTCGTTGCGCGTCAGGTCCGGGCTGATCACATCCCAGGTGACGCCGCCGTCGAGCGAGCGGTGCACGACCTGCGAGGTCACGTAGAGCTCGTCCGGGTTGTGCGGCGAGATGCGGATGGGCGCGTTCCACTGGAAGCGGTACTTCATGTCGGCGGCGCGCAGGCCGGTCTCGAGGTCCGGATAGGGCCGGATGCTGCACTCGAGCCCGTTCGCGACGTCCACCTTGGTGATGACGCCGCCGTAGCTGCCCGCGTAGACGATGTTCGGGTTGCGCGGGTCGACGGCGATGTACCCGCTCTCGCCGCCGCCGACCGCGTAGAATCCGGCGCCGCGGGGCTCGCCGAAACCGCCGCCCCCGCCCCAGCTCGACACCGACACGGTCGAGTTGTCCTGCTGGGCGCCATAGACGCGGTACGGCCACCGGTTGTCCACGGCCACGCGGTAGAACTCCGCCGTCGGCTGCCCCATCTCGTCGGTCCAGCTCGTGCCGCCGGTCCGCGACACGTTGGCGCCGCCGTCGTTGGAGTTGATCATGACCTTCGTGTCGTTCGGGTTGATCCAGAGATCGTGGTTGTCGCCGTGCGGCACCTCGTACGGCTGGAACGTGCGCCCGCCGTCGGTGGACTTGTAGAAGCCCGTGTTGAGCGCGTAGACGGTGTTCGGGTCCTTCGGGTCGGCGAAGACGTGCGTGTAGTACCAGGCGCGCTGCTGCAGCATGCGCTGGCTGTTGACGCGCGTCCAGGTCTCGCCCGCGTCGTCGGAGCGGAACAGCCCGCCCTTGTCACTGGCGGCCTCGACCTGCGCCCACACCCGGTTCGGGTCGGCCGGCGAAACCGAAATGCCGATCTTGCCCATCAGCACGTCGGTCGGCAGCCCCTTGGTGAGCTTCGTCCAGTGGTCGCCGCCGTCGGTGGACTTGAAGATGCCGCCCTCCATGCTGCCGCTGTCGATCGTCCACGGCTGGCGCTGGACCGCCCACATGCCGGCGTAGAGGATCCGCGGGTTGGTGGCGTCCATGGAGAGGTCGCTCGCGCCCGTGCGCTCGTTCACGTAGAGCACCTTCTCCCACGTCGCGCCGCCGTCCTTCGACCGGTAGACGCCGCGGTCCTGGCTCGGGCCGAACACGTTGCCGAGCACGGCGGCGTAGACGAGGTTGGGGTTCGCCGGGTGGATCCGGATGTGGCCGATCTGGCAGTCGCGGCAGAGACCGATGTAGCTCCAGGTCTTCCCCGCGTCCAGCGACTTGTACATCCCCTGGCCGGCCGAGATGTTGCCGCGCGGGCAGGCCGAGCCCGTGCCCACGTAGATGACGTTCGGGTCGGAGTCGGCGACGGCAATCGCGCCGATCCCGCCCGCGTCAATCTGCCCGTCGGTGATGCTGTTCCAGTTCAGGCCACCGTCGGTCGTCTTCCACACGCCGCCGCCGGTGGACCCGAAGTAGAAGGTCGACGGTTCGCTCGGCACGCCTGCCACGGCCGTCGAGCGGCCGCCGCGGCTGAACCCGAGCGGACGATACGTCAGCCCGTCGAGCAGGCTCGGATCGACGATGGTGTTGGCACGGTCGCCGCCCTGCTGCGCGCGCAGGCCCGACGGCCCTCCTCCCGCCACGACCAGCGCCAGCACGGCCAGCGCCACGGTGGTGGTTCCCCAGAGCTTTCTCATGGACCCCCTCCCTCACGTTCTCACAAGCCGACCGCCCTTACCGGTGGCACCCGGAACGGACGCCGGCAGCGGCGGCGGGACTCCGGGTGCAGTTGGTGGGAAAACCAGTCAGGCGAACCCAAACCCTATCGCGTTTGCGGGCCTCGATTCAAGGGCTTCCGGTGGAGGGGGGCGAGGACCGGGGGGAGCGGCGGGCTCCCCCCGGCCGAGAGATGGCTACGGTGCGGGCGTCCGCCCACGGACGGCGCGCTCGACCGGCTGCGCGTCGAGCGCCCACATGCCGCGGCCGTGCGTCGCGGCCACGACGACCCGGTCGCGGGGGTGCACGACGAGATCGAAAACGAAGGTGGACGGCAGGCCGCTGCCGAGCACCTGCCACGTCGTGCCCCCGTCGGTCGAGACGAACACGCTCGTGTCGGTGCCCGCGTACAGGATTCGCCGGTCCGCCGGATCCTCGCGGATCACGTTCACCGGCCCCGACGGGATGCCCGTGGCGAGGCTCGTCCACGTCTGCCCGTAGTCGGTGGATTTCCACACGTAGACCCCGAAGTCGTCCTCCTGCCGCCCGGTCTGCGTGAGGTAGACCGTGCCTTCGTCGAACTGCGACGCCACGATCCGCGAGACCCACTGGCGCCGCGGCAGGTTCGCGGTCAGCTCGGTCCAGCTCTTGCCGCCGTCGCGCGTGAGGTGCACCCGCCCGTCGTCGGTGCCGACGTAGATCAGGCCGAAGCGCTTCGGCGACTCGGCGATCGCGAAGATCGTCTGGAATGGGATGTCGCCCATCTTCGACGGATCGTTGTCGGTCAGGTCGGGACCGAGACGCTCCCACGCGTCGCCCCGGTGCCACGACCGGAAGAGCGACTGCAGGCCCAGGTAGATCACGTCCGGCTGGTGCGGCGACAGGATGAACGGCGCGAGCCACTGGCCGCGCAGAGGCGCCGCGCCGCTGTCCGGCACCGGCATGATGTCGGTCGAGCGCGGCCGGCCGCGTGCGTCGCGTTTGGTGAAGTCGGTCCGCGAGATGTGCCCGTAGAACCCGGCCGAGTAGACGATGGTCGGATCCGACGGGTCCACGGCCTGATGGCTGCCCTCGCCGCCGGGCGCGTACTCGAAGGCGGCGGCCGGAATCTTGTCACGCCCCTTGGAGAGGTCCACGACGCCTCGCCGGCTGCCGTGGTCCTGGATCGACCCGTAGACGCGGAAGGGCTCGTCCATGTCGTAGGCCACGTTGAAGAACTGCGCGACGTGGATCCGGTCGGCGAACGCGCGCCAGGTTCGCCCCTTGTCGTACGACACCACGAAGCCCTGGTCGTTGCCGTTGAACAGCGTGCTCGCGTTTTCCGGGTCGATCCAGAGGGCGTGCAGATCGCCGCCTGGCAGGCTGTCCACCTCCGCGAACGTCTTCCCGCCGTCGGTCGAGACGTTCAGGCCGAGCCCCATGATGTACACGCGGTTCTCGTCGGTCGGGTCGACGCGGATCTGGCCGAACACCCAGCCGTAGGTGCCCGACGCCCGCTCCATGAACGCGCCCGGCTCGCTCACCTGCCGCCACGTGCGGCCCTTGTCGTCGGAGCGGAACACCGTGGCGCCCTTGATGACGTCCTCGCGCTGCCGGCCGTAGGCGTCGAGCTCGCCCGGCTTCGCCTGGCGCGCGATCTCGTAGTTGTCCACGTAGGCGTAGATCACGTTCGGGTTCGAGCGCGCGATCGAGAGGCCGATCCGGCCCCGGAACGGCGGCGCCGGCAGCCCGTCGTTCACCGGCGTCCACGTCCGGCCGGCGTCGGTCGTCTTGTAGACGCCGCTGCCCTTGTAGGCCGGCTCGTTGCGCGGGTCGTTCCAGCGCTTGCGCACGTGCTCCCACGTGGCGGCGTAGAGGACATTCGGGTCCGAGGGATCCATCGCCAGATCGATCGCGCCCGTCATCGTGTCCACGTACAGCACCTTCTGCCAGGTCCGGCCGCCGTCGGCCGTCTTGTACACGCCGCGCTCCTCGTTCGGCGTCCACTCGTGGCCGGGCGCCGCCGCGTAGACGACGTCGGGGTTGGTGGGGTGGACGAGGATGCGCGCGACGCGCTCGGTGGCGGCGAGGCCCATGAACCGCCACGTCTTCCCGCCGTCGGCCGACTTGGACAACCCGGCGCCGGCCGGCGAGGTGCGGAAGATGTTCGCCTCGCCCGTCCCGACCCACACGACGTCGGGGCTCGAGGGCGCCACCGCGATCGCGCCGATCGCGGTCGAGGGCGCGTCGTCGAAGATGGGCGCCCAGGAGGTGCCTTCGTTCTCGCTCAGCCACACGCCGCCCGAGGCCGTGGCGACGTAGATCGCGCGCGTGCGCCCGGGGCGCGTCGCGACCGCGATGTCGGTGACGCGGCCGCTGACGTTCGTGGGGCCGACGAACTGCCAGGTCAGGTTCTTGAACGGCGAGGCCGCCGCCATCTGGCGGAGCTCGTCATAGTGGCGGGGCTCCGGGGACTGGGCCGCCGGCGCGGCCGTGAGCGCCAGGACCAGCCCGGCGGCCGCCGCCGACGCGAGGGCGCCGCAGGCCAGGGATCGGGATCGGACCATGAGAACCTCCGGGATGAGGAGAGGGCCGGCCGGGCGCGGACCGAGGCGGCGCCGGGGGGCCCGACGGCGGCGGCCAGGCCGGCCGCCACGGCAACACTGGCCCGGCGCGGCCCACCTGTCAAGCCCGTCCGATCCGGCCGGCGGCCAGGGAATCTCCGCCTGCTATACTCGGGTCATGCCATCCGCGCGCGGACGCCGGCGACCCACGGCATTCCCGGTGCGTGTCGTCGACCGACCGGCGCGCTGAATGGAACAGACCCTCCTCCACTGGCTCGCGCAGTACGGAGACGCGGCCATCTTCGGGCTCCTGGTCTTCGGCATCGTGGGCGTGCCGGTTCCCGACGAGACGCTGCTGACGCTGGCGGGCGTCTTCGTGCGCAACGGCGATCTGCGGCTGGGGCCCACCTACCTCGCGGCCGCGGCGGGCGCCATGACGGGCATCACCGTCAGCTTCGCCATCGGCCGCTTCGTCGGTCTGCCGCTGCTGCGCCGCTACGGGCGCGCCGTGCACCTGTCGGAGGCGCGGCTGCAGCAGGCGCACGACTGGTTCCGTCGCGGCGGCGACTGGACGCTGTTCGCCGGCTACTGGGTGCCGGGCCTGCGCCACCTGGTCGCGCTCGTCGCCGGCTCGTCGGAGCTGGAGCCGCGCCGGTTCGCGCTCTTCGCCTATGCCGGCGCCCTGCTGTGGTCGGCCAGCTTTCTGGCGCTCGGCTTCTATCTGGGCGACCGCTGGCAGCCGGTCCTCCACGCGCTCAGGCGGCCGCGGCTCGTGGCCGCCGTCGCGGTCGTGGCGGTTGGCCTGGCGTGGGCGCTCCTCCGGCGCCGGCGCCGTTGAGGCCGGCCGGCGCAATCGACCCGTCCCGGGGTGTTATGCTTGAACGGTCTCCACGCGCGGGGCGGCCATGATCAGGGTGACCGACGCGATCGATCTCGACGAGCGGGAGATCGACGAGCGGTTCGTCCGTGCGTCGGGCCCGGGCGGCCAGAACGTCAACAAGGTGTCCACCGCCGTGGAGCTGCGCTTCGACGTCCGGGCGTCGTCGCTGCCGGAGGACGTGAAGGCGCGGCTCGTCACGATCGCCGGACGGCGCGTGACGGCCGACGGCGTGCTCGTGATCGACAGCCGCGAGCACCGGACGCAGGCGCAGAACCGGGCGGCCGCGCGGACGCGGCTGGTGGCGCTCGTGGCGCGGGCGGCGCGGCGACCGAA
>JAHECP010000237.1 GCA_024641665.1 Acidobacteriota bacterium | reverse complement strand
CGCCACCGCGGCCACGGCCGCATCGTCGGCCAGCATGGTGAAGACGACGTCGGCGCCGCGCGCCGCGTCGGCCGGCGACCTCGCCACGCGGACCGCCGGAGCGATGGCGGCCGCGCGGTCCGCCGTGCGGTTGAAGACGGCGACCTCGTGCCCCGCCTCCGCCAGACGCCGCGCCATCGGCCGCCCCATGCGCCCGACGCCCACGAACCCGACCTTCATTGATTGAGCCATGATCCTGATTCTAGATGGTTCGGGAGGTTCGGTGATCCACGTATGTTGACCGCGAAGCACACGAGGGCCACGAAGGATCGTCGCGCGACGCGGTGTGCACCCTCTTCGTGACACTAACCGGCCGACCGTTGTGTTCTTGACAAACTGAGGTACGTGAATCCCGGTCGTCTCTGGCGCCGGCGTCGCCGCACTGACGCCTCGACGGTGGCCGGTCGGGGGCTCGCGCGGCGGGCCGTGGAGGCAGCCCGACACCCAGATCCGGAACGCGAGCGCAGCGAGGCCTGCGCGGCGGGCTGCGTCTTCGCGGGCGTCGACCTCCGGCACACCCCAGGCGGTGGTCGGTTTGTTGGCGTGTTGATCGGCCAACCCTGCCCGCCGCGCCGGGCGGGAGGGGATCGAGCCGGAGCGAGCGTTCCCGGGCTGTCGGATGCGGCCCGCGGCGCGAGCCCCCGACCGGCCGCGACGAGGCGCGGCGCGTCCCGCACGCGTCGGCTGGCCCAGGAGCCGAGCCCTCGCGGCCGCGGCCGACTCGCGCTCGCCGGCAACCCTCGCTGCGCTCGGTACCCTGACGGTGACGCAGAGGGCCTCGTGTGCCGACCGACAACTCCGCTCTTCGACTCCGCTCAGAGCGCCCTGAGCTTGCCGAAGGGCGACGGACCGGCCACCAGCCGGGCAACGCGACGATCGAAGCTCGCGAAGGGATAGCCCGCTGCGGGCGACTCGGCTCCGCTCGGGTTGCTCTCGGCTCGGCCCCACGGCCGCCGCAGCGAAGGCCCGGCTCCTGGCCGCATCGGCGCCACCCCGACCGCCGCATCGAGGAGCGGCCCTCGCGGACATCCCCACTTGGGTTGCGGCTCCGCCGCGCTGTGATCTTCGTGTGCCTCGTGGTCACTGTACATGAGCACGCTCGCCACGCGCTTCGGGGTAATCTAGCGGCCAGGAGGTTCCCATGGCTCGGCCATCCGACGAGCTGCTCGAGCTGGCGGCCGCGTGCGCGACGCGTGTCGATCTCCCAAAGACCCGCTACCCGGCCTTCTCGGAGGTCGAGGAACAGTGCGAGGAGGAGTACGAGCAACTGCTCGCCGCGCTGCACGAAGACGAGATCTTCGAGCCGGTGAACCTGGACGCCCAGCAGGACCTGGCGGACCGGCTCAAGGATGCGCTGCCCGAAGAGGACGCCGCGCTGGTCGACGAGCTCGTCGACAACCACGTGCGGCACCTGTGGCTGCAGCAGGAGGCCGCCTACTACGTCGGGCTCGCGCTCGGCTTGCGCACGCGCACATCCAGGCGGGGACGGACCGCGGAATGACCACCGAAATCGCCGCGGAAATCACCACGGAAGAAGCGCGTGACGGCGCCTTCAGCCCTCCACTTCCCGGTCTTCCGGCAGCTGCAGGTCGCCCGCCTCGGCCCGCGCGAGCAGCGCCCGCGCGCGCCCGGCGTCCTCGTCGGCGACGTAGATGTCCACCTTGCCCAGGCCGTCGATCGTGAAGCCGTGCACGTTGCGGAGCGCCTCGCCGCGGAACACGCAGGCGATCTGGTTCGCCTCGAGGAACGAGCGGATCTGCTGGGCGTGGATCTCGCCGTCCGCCGTGAAGATGACCGTGTGACCGTCCATGGGTGACCTCGCTCCGAGCACCTTACCATGCCAGACGGCGGCCGAGGGCAGCCGGATCCGCGGCGCCCGGAGGCGGCGGGAACGTTTGGGCTCGGCCAAGGCCGCGCACGGCGCGGCCCGCGAGGGAGCGGCGTGGGCGTCGGGGCCCCACGTAGCGACCGAGCCGGGGTGTGGGGCGGAGCCCCACCTTGATAGGATGGGCCGATGTCGCGCTACGCCTGGACGGCGTTTCTCGGCGCGTGCCTGCTGTTCCTCGTCGAGCCGATGCTCGGCAAGGCCATCCTGCCCTGGTTCGGCGGCACGCCCAGCGTCTGGGCGATGTGTCTCGTCTTCTTCCAGGCGCTGCTGTTCGCCGGCTACGCTTACGCGCACCTGGGGCGGCGTCTGGGGCCGCGCCGCCAGGCGCTGCTGCACGGCGTGCTCCTCGTGCTCAGCGTCGCGTGGCTCCCCGTGACGCCGGCCGCCGCCTGGCAGCCCGACGGCGCCGGGCTGCCGAGCCTGCGGATCCTGGGCGCGCTCGGCGCCAGCGCCGGCGTGCCGTACCTGCTCCTGTCGTCCACCAGCCCGCTGCTCCAGGAGTGGTACGGGCGCGACACGGGCCGGTCGCCCTACTGGCTCTACGCCCTGGCCAACGCGGGGTCGCTGGTCGCGCTCATGGCGTATCCGTTCCTGATCGAGCCGGCCGTGTCGCTCGCCACGCAGACGACGGCGTGGTCGTGGATCTACGGCGCGTTCGTCGCGAGCAGCCTCTGGTGCGCGCTGCCCGAGCTGCGGCGTCGGGCGGCGCCCGCGCCCGATCCGGCCGGCGCGCCGGAGCCCGGCCGCGGCGCGTGCTGGCTGTGGTTCCTGCTGCCGGCCGGCGCGTCGGCGATGCTCGTGGCGACCACCAACCGCCTGACGCTCGACGTCGCGTCGGTGCCGTTCCTGTGGATCCTGCCCCTCGCCCTCTACCTCGTGTCGTTCATCCTCTGCTTCGCCGACCTCTACTCGCGGCGGGTCTGGGGTGCGATCTTCGCGGTCGGGTTCGCGGCCGACGCCGCGGCGGCGCTCTGGCTGCCCGTGCCCGCGCTCGTCTGGCAGATCGCCGGCGCCTCGGCGCTCCTCTTCGCCGGGTGCATGGTCCTTCACGGCGAGGCGGCGCGGCTCAAGCCCGCACCGGCGCACCTCACCGCGTTCTACCTGCGGCTCGCCGGCGGCGGGGCCTTCGGCGCCGTGCTCGTCGCGCTCGTGGCGCCGCGCGTCTTCGCCGACTTCTGGGAGTACCCGGTCTCGCTCGTCCTCGCCTACGCGCTGCTCCTCGCGGCCATCCGCCTCGATCCCGCGTCGGCGTTCACGGCGCGCTGGCGCGTGTGGGCCTGGGCGCCGGCGGGCGCGCTCCTGCTGCTGGCCTCCGCGACCTACGCCCAGGCGGCGCGCTTCGAGGGCGGCGACACGGTGGCCACCGCGCGCGGCTTCTACGGCGTGCTGCGCGTCTACGACGACGACCCGGCGCTGTTCTGGCCGATGCGGCGGCTGCGCCACGGGCGCATCCAGCACGGCACCCAGTTCCTGGACCAGGACCGCCGCCGCGAGCCCACGTCGTACTACGCGCCGGGCAGCGGCGTGGCCCTGGCGATCGAGCGCAACCCGAAGCGCCTGGCCGGCGCGCCGCTCCGGATCGGCGTCGTCGGCCTCGGCACCGGGACGATGGCGGCGTGGGGACGGGAGGGCGATCTCGTGCGGTTCTACGAGATCGATCCGAACGTGGTGGTGTTCGCGCGCGCGTACTTCACGTACCTGCGCGACAGCCGCGCGCGGGTCGACGTCGTGATGGGCGACGCACGGCTGTCGCTCGAGCGCGGCCGCGCGCGGCTCGCGCGCGATCCCTACGACGTCCTGGTGGTCGACGCCTTCTCGAGCGACGCGATTCCGGTGCACCTGCTCACGCGCGAGTGCTTCGCGCTCTACCATCGCGTGCTCGCCCCGGACGGCGTGCTCGCGGTGCACATCTCGAACCGCTACCTCGACCTGCAGCCCCTCGTGCGCGGCCTCGCCGCGGCGTTCGGCGACGAGGTGCGCACCGTCCACCACGGCTCCGACCCCGCCGCCGGCGCGTCGAACAGCACGTGGATGCTCCTGACGAAGAACCGCGCGTTCCTCGACGACCCCGACGTGCGCGCGATCGATCCCGAGCCGCCCGGCGCGCCGGCCTTCGTCTGGACCGACGACTTCAGCAACCTGCTCGAGGTGCTGAAGCGGCCCGTGTTCGCGTGGAATCGGTGAGGGACACCCTTCGACTCGCTGCGCTCCCTCAGGGCAAGCGGCTCAGGGCTCAGGGCTCACGGGCTCAGGGCTCACGGCTCACGGCCGACGCGTAACGGCTCACCCTACTGTGCCGGCGCGGCCGTCGCGAGCGTCACGGTCGCCCACAGCTTGAGCGGCTCCATCCGCGTGCGGCCGCCGAACTGGCCGCCCTCGCCGCCGAAGCCGCCGCGCCGGCCGCCCATGCCGCCCATCTCGCCGCCGCCCATGCCGCCCATGCCGCCGCCCCGGCCGCCCATGCCCCCGCCGAACCCGCCCGGCCGCCGCGGCATCTCGATCTTCGGCGTCTCGAGGCCGAGCCCGATGACCGCGCCGGGCTCGACACCGATCGCGTAGGGATCCTCGCTCGTGACCTGCAGTGGCACGCGCAGCTCGTAGGTCAGCACCCCCTCGTGATCGCCGACCTTCACCTCGAAGCCGGGCGCGTGGTCGAGCATCAGGTCGCGCTTGTCGTCCTTGCCCGGCCCCATGATCTCCATGTGCTGCCAGCGCCCGTCGGTCTGCGGATCCGGCGGCGGGCCCTGTCGCTCGCCCTGCTGGGGCGGCTCGCCGCTCGCGCTGCCGCCTCGGCCGCCGTAGCCGCTGCCCCCGCCGCCGTAGCCGCCCGGCCGCCGGAAGCGGCCTTCGCCGGGCGCGGGCATCTCCGCCGTCTCGGGGTAGTGCAGGCCGAACCGCTTGTTCTTTTTGCCCTTCGCGTCCAGCCAGACGACGAGGCCCTGACGCTCGATCATCATGCGGGCGCCCGGATCGCTCGTCCTGACGGCGAGGTACAGGAACTGCCCGTCGTTGGCCGCCGCCACCGAGATCGGCGGCTTGTCGGACAGCGTTGAGAACGCCGTCCAGTCGTCCGACGAGCCGTCGATCGTGATGTCCTGGGTGCGCCAGGCGCTGGTGACCGACGGCTCAGAGGCGCCCAGCGTGACGGCGGCCGCCGAGGCCAGCGCCAGCGCGCCGACCGACGCGACGATACTTCGGGTGGGTATGCGGAGCCCGGCTCCGGGCCGGATGCGTGTCATGACAAACCTCTCCTGCGCGTGTTCCTGGCAGGCGCGAATCGGACAGCGGGTCGCTCGCAACGTACTTCGACCCGCGGCAGGGGGGACTTATTCCCGCGGGTCGGCCCCGGGGCGGCGACGCGGCGGGGCGGTGTCGGGTGGGGCGTCCCGGCGGTCCCGGCGGCCGGACCCGGCGCGAGCGCCCCAACCCCGCCGTGCGCGTGGCTACGGGGTGACCTTCAGCTCCTTGAGCCAGTCCTGCGCGAACGTCCGCGCGGCGTCGACGGCGGGCTTCCCGGCGCGGTAGATGTCGAGCGACGCCATCTGGTCCTTCATCTGCTTGACCAGGTCCTGCATGGACTTCTGCTGGTCAGGCGACATCTTCTTCAGCGTCTCCTCCAGGTTCTTGATGCCCTTCTCCATGTCCTGCTTCTGCTTGGCCAGCTCGGCGTCGGCCGACTTCACCTCCGGCGGCTTCGGCCGGTTCGAGTCGCGGTGCCGGGTGTCACCAAACGGCCGGGAGCGGGTCCATGTAAGATAGAGACTGGACTGCCTATGGATTCCTGGTTCGGCATTGCCGCGTTCGTCGTCGTCTGGGTCGGCCTGCAGGTGGTCTTGTCCCGCTTCGGGGTGAGCACCTGAGGAGTGCCCCCTCCGCGCCGGTCGGCGCGGCCAGACGCCTCCACTCCGGAAGACCCCACGCGCAGTTGCTGACGACGGCCCACGGCTCAAGGCGGACGGCTCAGGCTGCAGGACCTCGTCGTGCCGGCCTTCAGGCCGGTCCGTGAGCCCTTGAGCCCTGAGCCGTATTACCGTCCCCCGGAGGCATCCCCATGAAAGCAGCCGTGCTCCACGCGCTCGGCGACCCGGACAACGTGCGCGTCGACGAGAGACCAGACCCGGCGCCGGGACCGGACGAGGCGGTCGTGCGCCTGCGGGCGGCGGCGCTCAACCATCGCGACGCCTGGATCCGCCGGGGGCTCTACGCGGGGATCACGCTGCCGGTCGTGCTCGGCTCCGACGGCGCGGGTACGGTGGCCGCGGTGGGCGACGGCGTGGACCGGGCACTCGTCGGCGCGGCGGTGGTGATCAACCCCAGCCTCGAGTGGGGCGACGACGAGCGGGCGCAGGGGCCGAAGTGGCGGATCCTGGGTCTGCCCGAGGACGGCACCCACGCCGAGCAGGTGAAGGTCCCGGCGTCGAGCCTGTTTCCCAAGCCGCCGGAACTGAGCTGGGAGGAGGCCGCGGCGATCCCGCTCGCCGGCCTGACGGCCTACCGCGCGCTCGTCTCGCGCGCCGGCGTCCGGCAGGGCGAGCGGGTGCTCGTCACCGGCATCGGCGGGGGCGTGGCGACCTTCGCGCTCGCCATCGCGAAGTCGTTCGGCGCGCGGGTGTTCGTCACGTCGGGAACCGAGGCGAAGCTGGCGCGCGCGCGCGCGCTCGGCGCCGACGGCGGCGCCAACTACACGGACGACGACTGGACGAAGCAGATCGTCGCGATGACCGAGGGCGGGCCCGACCTCGTCGTGGACAGCGCCGGCGGCACGACGTTCGCGAAGCTGCTCGAGATCGTCCGGCCGGGCGGTCGCGTCGTCACCTACGGCGCGACGACCGGATCGCCGAGCACGATCGAGATCCGGCGCCTCTTCTGGAAGCAGGCCGCGCTCGTCGGCAGCACCATGGGCACGCCGCGCGAGTTCGCGGCGATGCTGGCGCTCTACGGCGACGGCGGCCTGCGCCCGGTCGTGGACCGCATCTTTCCCCTGGCCGACATCGCCGCCGCGCACCGCCGCATGGACTCGGCCGGGCAGTTCGGGAAGATCGTGATCGGAATTTAGAATGCTGAATGCCGAATGCCGAATGCCGAATCGTGGAACGCTGTTCAGCGTGATCCAGGGTCTTTCATTCGACATTCGACATTCGGCATTCGGCATTCACAAGGATTACGTATGCCCGCCCCGGTCCGTGCACGCCGACCGTGAGCGTCAGCTCGATGTCGGCCGTGCGGCTGGGGCCGCGGACGAAGACGACGGCGCTGTGATCGTGGAAGGTCCGCCCGGCGCCGAAGCGGGCGAGCGCGGCGGCGAGGTCGGCGACGAGCGTGTCCGCGCGGACGAGCGCGATGTGCACGGGCGGGACGAGCGAGTCGAGCCGGTGATCGTCGGGTGACGCCACGAGCACGAGCGTGCCCGTGTCGGCCAGCGCGAAGGCCGCCACGGTGACGCCGGCGTCGGCGGCGACGAGGTCGTCGCGCGCGGGCGAGCCGGCGCCGCGCCGGATCGCGCGGCGGCC
>JAHECP010000236.1 GCA_024641665.1 Acidobacteriota bacterium | reverse complement strand
CGCAGGCGCAGCGCGAGGCGCCGCGGGCG
Organism: Acidobacteriota bacterium; assembly: GCA_024641665.1. Taxonomy (GTDB): domain Bacteria; phylum Acidobacteriota; class Vicinamibacteria; order Vicinamibacterales; family JAHECP01; genus JAHECP01. Next base: position 7,445 of record JAHECP010000236.1, on the reverse strand, counting down.
CCGGCGGGACCGGGCGCGGCGTGGCGGGCCGCGGGACGGCGCCGGCGGGCGGGAACACCTTGCGGATCTCCGCGCGCCGCTCGAGTTTCACGAGGAACATGACGGTGGGCTTGAGCTGCCCGCGCTCGAGCACGACGTCCACCTGCCCCGAGCCCTGGATCGCGGCGCCGGCCGGAAGCGACTCGAGCAGGAGGCGGACCGTGTGGGGCCCGCTGTCCACGGCGTCGAAGCGGAACGCGCCGCCGCGCGCGAGCTCGGATCGCCGCCCGTCGTCGAGCACGAGCACGGCGCCGTCGATCGGCTCGTCGCCCTCGTCGAGGACGCCGTTGCCGTTGGCGTCGCGCGACACGGTGCCCGAGATCGACCCGAGCGGGACGACGCCGAACTCGGCGTGCGCCCGGGCGTTGCGCGCCACGTCCACCTGCAGGCTGGCGATGGCCGGAATGTCGTAGTCGACCGGCAGGGCCGAGACGTCGATGCCCACGCGGCTCGTGCCGACCGGCACCTGCACGAACTCGAACTGGCCGTCGGGGCCGGTCGTCACGCGCACGGCGTTGTCGAGCAGCAACTCGATGCCGGCCGCCGGCTCCTCGTCCGGGTCCCGCTGGCCGTTGCCGTTCCAGTCCACGAACACGTCGCCGGCGACGGCGCCCGTCCCGCGCGGGCGGCGGGGCGCGCCGCGGAGGCCGCCGGTGGTGGCCGGCGCGCGGGCCGAGCCGGTCGGGATCGTGTAGACGAACCGGATCATCGAGCGCGTGAGGTACGGGCTGACGCCGACGACGCGGACCGGCGATCGATCGACGAAGAAGTCCACCGAGAGCGACGTGCGCGGCGTGAGGCGCCCGCCGAAGCTGAGGTTGAGCGCCTCGCGCGGCGTGAGCAGGTTGGCGGCGAGGTCCACGTTCTGGCTCGTGGTGGCCTCGGCGCGCAGGTAGAGGTCGCGGCGGGGCAGCCGGTACTGGCCGCCGGCGCTGAGCTCCCAGTACTGATGGCCGCCGCCGGCCTGGCCCTCCTGGCGCGTCCAGGTGGCGGTGCCGAAGAACTGCCCGTTGAGCCCGGCCGTGTAGAAGGCCTGCACCGTCGCGTCGTGCTGCGTGAAGGTGCCGAACCCGGTCACGGTGTCGACGTTCGCTCGGCGCTGATAGCGGCCGAACAGGTTCCACTTCGGGAAGCTGGTCCGCCACTCGACGGCCGCGACGCCCGTGTCGCTGTCCGACCGCTGGCCGAAGCCGACTGCGGTGGCGCGCCGGCCGCCGCCCTCGTAGCGCAGCGTCGCGTAGCTGTGGTTCGCGACGGGCAGACGAACGCCGCCCCACACGCGCTCGATGGTGGTCTGCGGCAGGCGCTCGCCCGCCTGCCCCGACGCGGCCAGGTCCAGGTTGGTTCTCGTGGCGGTGCCGCCGCCGAAGACCCTTACGGCTCCGAGATCGTACTCGCCGCCCGCGAAGAGCTCTTCGCGATCGCGGAACTGGTAGTTGAGCACGGGGAGCTCGCCAGGTGAGAACCGCTCGGCGTTGATCTGCAGCCAGCCGCGGCGGTGGGTCCACAGCGCGCCCACCAGCCCGGAAGCGTCGCGCTCGAACAGATCGGATCCCCGTCGCCGGTACTTCGCGTAGCCGCCTTCGGCCACCACCTCGAGCGACGGCGTCACGCGCACGGTCGCGCCGAGGCCGCCCGAGTCGCTGTCGGCGACGAAGTAGCTGAACTCCCGGAGATCGGTGGTGCGCACGCGGGCGGCGTGCGCCGAGATCTGGAGCCAGTCGGTCGCCCAGTGGCTCGCCTGCACGACCGCCAGCGTCTGGCCGAGCGCGGTCGGATCGGAGCCGAAGATGTTGCGCAGCGCCGTGACGCGCCCGGCGGTCACGCCGACGGTGGTCCGCTTGCTCGCGCCGAACACCGAGCCGCCGCGGAAGTTCACCGCCGGCGCGAAGAGATTGGTGAAGTGGTAGTCGGCGACCGGCGGCGTCAGGGTGGTGTCACCGCCCGTGAACGCCCACGTGAGGCCCAGGCCGTGCACGTCGCGCAGGGCGACGGCGGTGCGGCCCGGCACGGCGCGGTCGCCGCGCCGCGTGGCGCCGACGTCCACCTCGAGGGTGCCGAAGCGGAATCCGGGTTGCACCCAGTGGAACAGGAAGTCCGGCGAGACGGGTATCTGGCCGCCCGTGCGCAGCTCGTCGCCCGTGACGACCTGCGTGGAGCTGGACACCTGGATCGAGCCTTGTTGACGGGCCGCGACCGGTGCCGCGAGCGCGATGAGGAGCAGCGCGGCCAGACGCGCCGGATGTCGGGGCATGCCACTATCGGGCGACCTTCAAGGTGGTCTCTCCCACGAGCAGCGTCGGCAGGCCGACGTCGAGCTTCACCTCGACGCGGTACTCGCCGGGCGGCAGCGGGTCCTGGCCCTCCTTGACCGTGGGGATCGCGAGCTCGCGCTCGCTCTCGGGGAGCACCGGGACGTTCGGCACGTCGAGCTCCCGCACCATCTTCCCGCCCGCGTCGTAGAGGGTCAGCACGCCGGTGGTGCGCACGTGCACGCGCCCGGTGTTGCGCAGCGTGGCGACGACCTGCGCCGGCCGCCCCGTGGGCGTCCGGGTGACGAGGTTCGTCAGGTCCACCACGGGCCGCGGCTTCCCGATCGTGAGGTACACGAGCGTCGCCACGCGGCTCCGGAACCGCACCTGGCGCCGCGCGGCCAGGAGGTCGCCGCTCGCCGGCCCCACCTCGAACATGATGGCCGTGCGGTACCCGCCGTCCGCCGCGTCCTTCGGGATCGTCGTCGTGAAGCGGACGGTGCCGGTCTCGTCCGGCGCGACGACCTGCTCGGGCGGCGCGACCCGCACCCACGTCGCCGCGCCGTACTTCAGCTCGACCGCGGGGATCGGGGCCTGGAACTGCGGCGTGCCGTCCTGCGACAGGAACCAGTCCATGACCTGCGCGCGGACGCGCACGGGCTCCTTGCCCTGGTTCGACAGCGTGACGGCCTGCGTGTGCGTGCCGCCCGGGCCGCTCGTCAGCTCGACGCGGAGCGGTGACACCTCCACCGACACCTGCGCCAACGCCGGGCCCGCGGACAGGATCACCGCCAGCGCGACGAGCGCCGCTACGGGGCGCTCAGCGTGAAGACGACGGTTTGCGTGTACTGGCCGGTTGCGTAGTTCCATGAGTTTGCCAGCTGAAAGACGACCGAGGCCTGCGCGGCCGGGTTGACGTCGCCGCTTCCGCTCGCGAGCACCTGCTCGACGGTCTTGCTCAAGGTGCCGTTCTGGAACGGCGGCGCGGGCGTGGCGGTCCACGTGACGTTGCTGATGTCGATGGTCGTCGGGCCGTCCACGAGATCGCCCTCGGCCAGCAGCGTGATCCGCCACGGGCCGTTGCCGTTGCCGCGCACGCGGTAGGTGACGACGATCGGTTGCGCCGTGACGATCGGCATGGTGTCCGGATCGGCCGAGTTGAACGTGGCGCGCTTCGGGTTGATCTGCAGCGAGAGCTGTTGCGCCCAGGCGGATCCGTCGCCCAGCAAGGCCGCGGCCGTCAGGGCGGCCAGGCTCCAGACGGCGACACGACGGCCCGAAGAACAGGGCATCATGGTGCGCTCAGGGTGTAGGTCAGCGTCATCGAGTAGGTGCCCGCCGCGTAGGTCCACGCGTTCGCGAACAGGAACGCCTGCATGCCCGTGTGCTGGCCCGAGTTGCTCCACGCACCCACGGTCTGCGCCGTGCCCGCTGCGAGTGTCCCGCTGAGGAAACCGTTGCCCGTAGCCGTCCAGGTAACGGCCGACGCCGGAATCACGTTGGTGCCCGACCGCAGGTCGTCCGCGGCCGTGACCGTCAGGGTCACCTGAGCGCCCGGGCCGGCCCGCGCGCGCGCCACGATCGTGATCGGCCCGCCGCTCGCCGGAACCTGCGGCACCGTGTCGGGGTCCGAGTCGGGGAAGCTGACCGAGAGGGCCGAGAGCGAAAGCCTCGCCAGGCTGTCAATCGTGGCCGTGAAGGTGGCCGTGCGGGAGTCCTGTTGCGCGGCGGCGGGCGCCGCGACCGCCAGGGGCGCAGCAAGGGCGACCGCGACCAGCAGGGGGCGATATTGAGGCATCGAGGCAGGACGGCCGGCCCAGGGCCGGCCGTCCTGCAGGGGTTATCGGCTACGGGACCGTCAGGGTGTAGGTGATCGTCGCCGTGTAGTTGCCCGTCGCATAGGTCCAGTCGTTGGCCAGGACGTAGGTCTGCGTGCCGGCGAAGTTGCCAGAGGCCGTGAAGGCCGCCAGGCTCTGGTCGGTCGTCGCCATCGTCCCGCCCACGAAGCCGGGATCGCCGCCCGCGGTCCAGGTCAGTTTCGTCAAGGCGATCGTGTCGGAGCCCGAAGTGAGCGGGCCGTCGGCTGCCACCGCCAGCGTGACGTTCCCGGACGCCTTGCGGGCCTTCACGGTCACGTTGAGGGCCGTCGCGGTGATCGTCGGGAAAGTGTCCGGGTCGGCGTCGGCGAAGGTGATCGATGCGGCGTCGAGCGTGAGCTTGGCCCTCGAACTGACGGAGGCGTTCACCGTCAGCGTCGCGCTGTCGGTGACCTGCGCCGCCGCGTCCATCGCAGTGAGCCCGACGATGACGCCCGCCGCCAGCAGGATCCGAATGGTGGTCTTCATGGTCGTCGTCTCCTCCGGGATACCTTCCGCCTCGCGGAAGTGGGCACGTTCTCTTCGTCCAGATACCTGCCAGGCGTGCCAGCCCTGGCGGTGTGAATCCGCCCTTCAGTTCATGTTCGCCTGCTGGCGGTCGAGCCAGGCGTCGAGATCGCTCTGGCGGAACCGCCACTGCCGTCCGATGCGGACGGCCGGGAGATCGCCGGCCTTGATCAACCGGTAGATCGTCCGGGAGGTGACTTTCAAATAGTCCAGCACCTCGTCGGTGGTCAGGAACGCCGGGCGTGTCTCCGCGTGTGAGTACCTCATGTGCTTTTAATGTCCGTTCAATGAGTCCATTCAATGAACTTGATATGACATTAACTGCATTTAATGTAAACATATGGCCTTTGGTTGTCAACTGTGTTTTACACGGATCTGCACTGATTCTATAAACGTTTTAAAAACAGCACTTTACGACAATCAGGCGGGCTGGAATGGCGGGAACGCCGGGAACGTGGGGGCTACTCGCCGAGTGCCTTGGCTGCGGTCGCCAGCACCTTTGGCACCCGGAAGGGCTTCGTCAGGTAGCCTGAGACGCCGAGGTCGATCGCCTCGATCGCGCTCGCCTCGCTCGAGTAGCCCGTGATGATGACGACGGGCAGGTCGGGGCGAAGCCGGCGAGCCTCGCGGATCACGGCCAGGCCGTCGATGCCAGGCATCCGCAGGTCGGTCACCAACAGGTCGTACCGGGCCGCGCGCAGCCGATCGATCGCCGTGCGGCCGTCCGGCGCGGTCTCGACGTCGTACTCCGCCAGCGACAGCGCTTTTTCCAGCATGTCGCGGATCGCGGCCTCGTCATCGACGACCAGCACGCGGGCCCGGCTTGGCCGGCCGGTGCCCGCCTCGCCCGGCGACGTCGCGCCGCGCGGCACCCGGGCGCGCTGGCCCTCGAGCCAGGCGTCGATGTCGGACTTGCGGAACCGCCACTGGCGGCCCACGCGCACCGCGGGGATCTTGCCCGCCTTGATCAATCGGTAGACGGTCCGGAGGTTGACCTGGAGGTAGTCCAGAACCTCTTCGGTGGTGAGAAAGGACTCGTCGATCATCCCATATGTCCTATCGACGTCACTCTATCACCATTTTGTCACTTCTTAGCCGTTATTGGGAGTTCAATCGTGAAGACGGCCCCCCCCTGCCGGTGATTGCGGGCCCGGATGGTGCCACCGTGGTCCTGGACGATGCCGTAGGTGAGGGCCAGACCGAGGCCCGTGCCCTTGCCCACCTCTTTGGTGGTGAAGAAGGGCTCGAACAGCCGGCGCTGCACCTCGTCGGCGAGCCCCGGGCCAGTGTCGCGAATCTCCACGATCACGCGCACGCGGTCGGCCGTGAGCCGGGTGGACACCTCGAGCCGGCCGCCCGTGCCGGCCATCGCGTGCTCCGCGTTGACGACGATGTTCAAGAACGCCTGCTGGAGCAGAACGGGGCTGCCGACCAGCCACGGCACCTGCGCGTCGAAGGCGCGGCGCACCTCGATGCGCGCCGCGCGCAGCGCGCGGCCGCGCGCCGAGAGCGTGCGCGCCAGCAGCGAGGCGAGCTTGTAGCGGCGCCGTTCGTGCCGGCCGGAGCCGGCGAACAGCAGCAGGTGACGCACGATTCGCGCGGTGCGCGTCGCCTCGCGGTAGACCACGCCGAGGTCGCGGTTCTGCGCGCGGGTGAGGCGGCCCGTCTCGCGCATCAGCTCGAGGTGGCCGAGCACGCCCTGCAGCGGGTTGTTCAGCTCGTGCGCGATGCCCGCCACGAACTGGCCGAGCGCGGCGAGCTTCTCCGACTGCTGCAGCTGCTGGCGCAGCGCCGCGCGCTCGGCCTCGAGGCGCACCCATTCGGTGACGTCGCGCGCGACGACGACGGTGCCGACGCGCCGGTCGTCGTGATTGACGAGGGGCGTCACCGTCACCGAGAACGTGCCGCCGAGCACGGAATCGTCGATCTCGCGCGCAGTGACGAGATCGATGCCGCGGTCGGTCTGCGCGGCCACGAGCGCGGCCAGCTCGGGACCGACCAGGCTGGCGAGCGGCCGATCCGCCAGCTGGGCGGCGCGCACGCCCACGCGCGCCGCGAACGCGCCGTTGACGCTCGTCAGGCGGCCCGTCCGGTCGCACACCGCCACGAGCTCCACGAGCGAGTTGAAGGTGTTCTCGAGCTCGCGCCGCGACCGCAGCACCTCGGCGAGCAGCTGCGCGTTCTCGATCGCGTTCGAGAGCTGGCTCCCCAGCTCGCGCGCCGCGTCGGCGAGCGTCGCGCGCTCGAACGGCGGCTCGGACGGATCCTCGAGCACGAGCGTGCCCAGCGCGCGGCGCCGGCCGCGCAGCGGCAGCAGGAACAGCCGCGCGGGCGCGGCCGGCGGGGCGTCGGCCGCGGTGAGCGCAGGCAGGGCGAGGCGCAGGCCGCGCACGACCGCCTCGTGGCGGTCATCCGTGCTGACGCGGCGCGCGCCGGCGTGGTGCGCGGGATCGGACGAGCCTTCCAGCACCAGCTCGTGCGCGCGGCGGTCGTGGATCCAGATCGACACGCGCCGCGCGCCGAGAACCGTGGCCGCGTCGCGGCACAACGTGTCGAGACCGATCGTCAGGTCCGGCATCGGCGACAGTCCGCGCGAGAAGGCGAGCACCAGCTCGTGGACCTGGTGCTGCAGCACGCGCGCGCGGCGCAGCCTCAGCCACTCGACGCTCGTCGCGAACCGCTCGACGGCCGCGGCGACGGTGACGGCGTCGGGCCGCGCGTCCGCCGGCAGGCCGACCGCGAGGGCGGCGGCGGGCTCGGTGGCGGGCAG
>JAHECP010000235.1 GCA_024641665.1 Acidobacteriota bacterium | reverse complement strand
GTCTGCCGGGCAACCCGCCCGCCGCGGCGCGCGTCTCGAGCAACAAGCGGCTGGCCCGCGAGCGGCTGCGCGACGCGGGGCTGCGCGTGCCGTGGTTCACGAGCGTGCGGCTCGACGCCGACCCGGCCGCCGCCTCCACCCGGCTGCGCTACCCGTGCGTCGTCAAGCCCCTCGCGCTCGCGGGCAGTCGCGGCGTGATGCGCGCCGACGACGAGGCCGGATTCGTGACGGCGGTCGAGCGGCTGACGTCGATCCTGAAGCGGAAGGACGTGCGGGTGCTGCGCGACCCGGCCAGTGACGAGGTGTTGATCGAAGGCTTCGTGCCGGGCCGCGAGTTCGCCCTCGAAGGAATCCTGGAGCGCGGCGCGCTGCACCCCGTCGCGCTGTTCGACAAGCCCGATCCGCTCGACGGCCCGTTCTTCGAGGAGACGATTTACGTGACGCCGTCGGTCGGCCCCGCCGACGAACAGGCGCGCATCGTGGACGAGATCGCGCGCGCCGCCCGCGCGTTCGGGCTGTGGCACGGACCGATTCACGCCGAGTGCCGCGTCAATCCCGCCGGCGTGTTCGTGCACGAGGTGGCCGCGCGGCCGATCGGCGGCCTGTGTGCGCGCGCGCTGCGCGTCGACGGTCCGGCCGGGCGGGCCCGGCCCTACGAGGAGCTGCTCCTGCGTCACGCGCTCGGGGAGCCCGCGACCGGATGGCGCCGCGAGGCCCGCGCCTCGGGCGTCATGATGATCCCGATTCCGCGCCGGGGGTTCCTGAAGGGCGTGCGCGGCGCCGACGAGGCGGCGCGGGTCGACGGCGTGGACGACATCCGCATCACCGCCACGCCGGACGAGCGGCTGCAGCCGCTTCCCGAGGGCGCCAGCTACCTCGGCTTCATCTTCGCCCACGCCGACGCGCCCGAGGCCGTCGCCCACGCGCTCCGCGACGCGCACACGCGGCTCGAGTTCCTCATCGACGCCGCGCTGCCCGTGATGGAGTAGGGAAGGCCGTCAGCCCTTCGACTGCGGGATGTACCCGGGCGGGAGCGCCGCGCCTTCGCCGAAGAAGAACTCCTCCATGTGCTTGGCGACGAGCTCCTGGGCCTCTTTCTGGAAGGGCATCAGGCGGTACTCGTTGAGGATCATCTTCATCCGCTCTTCCCAGAGCTTCCAGGCGTCGGCCGAGACGTGCTCGAAGATGCGCTGGCCCAACTCGCCCGGCCACGGCGGCGCGTCGAGGCCCGGCAGGTCCTTCTGAAGCTTCACGCAGTGGACGATTCGGGCACCCGGATCGCCGGCGTTCGGACCGGGTTTCGGGGGACCGCCAAACAGGCTCATGGATGTGTGCTCCCTCGGTCGTGTCGCGCGACCGTCGCGCTCCCGTCGATCTTACACGTCGGGTCCGGCATTGCGAAAGCGGCGGGGGACCGGTGCCGGTGCACTGCCGGTTCGCCGGGAGCCCGGAGCCACCGACACCAGCCCGTCTGTATTGATTCCTACTCAGCTGTAGTGAATTAATTCACTACAGCGTGGTCGTTTGGTCGAGAAATAGTCTGCCTGCGCTCAGAATAGGGCAGAATTTCGCCAACTACCATGCCTGAGCTAGTAGCTCGACGTGGCATGCGCCTTGTAATCCGGCTCGGCGGGAGGCGATTGGTGGTCGCTGTCAGGACGCGCGGGCGAGCACGGCCGTGACCCGAGCCTTCGCCCGCAAAAGGGTAACCATATGAGCTACGAGTCTGGGAGCGCCATGACTGAGACGCCGCGTCGCAAGGAGCGTCGAGGGTTCGCCTCGATGTCGTCCGAGAAGCAGCGGGAGATCGCCAGCAAGGGCGGTCGCGCTGCGCACCAGAAGGGCACCGCGCACCGTTGGTCCTCCGAGGAGGCGCGGGCTGCCGGTCGCAAGGGCGGCCTGATCAGCCGCGGCGGCCGCGGCCGCCTGATGTCCTCACCCTCCGAGCCCTAGGCCTTTCCGGTCCGGCACGGGACCCCCGCCCGTGCCGGACCACTCTTTCGCTCCTCATTCATTCCGATTCCGGTTGCGCACGACGCCGGCGGTCTGCCCCGGGCGTGCCGCGTCGGATCGCGTCAGTGTCGCGCCAGGATGGCCACCTGCACGCGCGCGTCGTTGAAGCACGCGCCACCGGCCAGGTCGGCCAGCGAGTCGGGCACGAGGGCAGTGCCCGTGGCCCCGTTGTAGGTGCTCTTTCTCCAGAGACCCTTGGCGAGCGCCACCGTGCCCGGGCGCACGTGGTCGGTCAGCGCCAGCCCGCAGTGCACCTCGCCGAGGTCGTTGAAGACCCGCACCGGGTCTCCCTCGTTCAGCCCACGCGCCGCCGCGTCGTCGGGGTGCATGGCGAGCGACGCCGTGTGCGCGCGCAGCTCGCCGAGCGACGAGGAGATGGTCTTCTCGCTCGCCGGCGAGATGAGCGCCAGGGGATGGTCCGCTGTCGCCGGGTCCGGCCGGTACCGGTAGAGGGCGTCGGGGTCTCCCGTCGTGAGGAGGTCGGGGCACAGATCGACCATGCCGCCGGGCGTCCGCGGGAACACGTCCACGAACTGGATCGGCGCGCCGTCGTGTGGCGGTGACGCCACGCCGCGCTCGAGCAGTCCCGCGCGCACGGTTTCCGGCAGGTCTGCCGCGGCCTGGAGCAGCAGCGCGGCATCGTCGGGCACGCCGTCGCCGAGACCGAGGCGGGCGGCCAGGTCGGCGAACACTTCGCCGTTGGGCCGCGCCTCGCCCAGAGCCTCGATCACCGGGCGGACGAGCTGCAGCGCGATCGGGCCGTACCCTTTCGCGACGTCGTAATGCTCGAGAAAGGTCGTCGCGGGCAGCACCACGTCGGCATAGCGCGCCGTGTCGGTCATCACCTGGTCGAAGACGACGGTGAACAGGTCCTCGCGCTCGAGTCCGCGGAGCACGCGGTTCTGGTCGGGCATCGTGACGGCGGGGTTGCAGTTGTAGACGAACAGCATCTCCACCGGCGGGTCATCGTACTCGGTGAGCGCCCGGCCGAGGTGGTTCATGTTGACGACGCGGGTCGGCGGCCCGGGCGTCGCCTGCCAGCGCGAGGGGCCCAGCTCCCAGCTCGCCGAGTTGCTCATCGAGTAGCCGCCGCCGCGCACGCCGAACTTGCCCGCGACGGCCGGCAGCGCGAGCACCGCCATCGCGGCGCTGCCGCCGTTGCGGTTGCGCTCGAGGCCCCAGCCGCAGCGGATCACGGCGGGGCTCGAGGCCGCATAGAGGCGTGCGAACCGTCCGAGGGCCTCCGCCTCGATGCCGGCCTCCGCGGCCGCCCGGGCGATCGGCCACTCGGCGGCGCGCGCGCGGAACCGGTCCACGTGGGTCGCGTGCGCGGCCAGGAACGCCTCGTCCGCGAGCCCCTGCTCGAAGAGGACGTGGTGGACCGCCAGCGCGACGGGAAGGTCCGTGCCCGGCCGGACGGGCAGGTGCAGGTCGGCCAGCCGCGCCAGCGGCGTCCGGCGCGGATCGACCACGACCAGCGCGGCGCCGCGGCGCTGGGCCTCGCGGATGACCGGCACGAGGTGGATGCCGGACGCCGACGGGTTCGCGCCCCACACGACGATCAGCCGCGCGTGCACGTAGTCGGCGTAGGTGACGCTCGGCATCTTGCCGTAGAGCGCGGCGTTGGCGGCGCCGGTCGGCGCGGCGCACACCGTGCGCGCGAGCCGCGATGCACCGAAACGCCGGAAGAGCGCGGCGTCGGTCGTGTCCTGCGTGAGCAGCCCGTTCGAGCCGCCGTAATAGAACGGCAGGATGGCCTCGCCCCCCCGGCGCGCCGCGATCTCGCGCATGCGCCCGGCGATCAGGTCGAGCGCCTCGTCCCAGGCGACGCGGGCGAACCGGCCGGCACCCTTGGACCCGCGCCGCGCGAGCGGGCGGGTGAGGCGGTCCTCGCCGTAGACGCGCCGGTCGAACCGGCGCACCTTCGCGCAGATGAACCCGCGCGTCGACGGCTGCGCGGTCGAGCCGTCGATCTTCACGATCCGGCCTCGCTCGATGGCGACCGAGAGCGAGCAGGCGTCCGGACAGTCCAGCGGGCAGGCTGTCTCGACGGTGGTCCGTCCCCACGAACGGGGCGGCGCGATGTCGGTCATGGACCCGAGTGTAGTGAGCCGCGCGTCGTCACGCAACCGCCCGACGATCCCCCGGCCGCGGCCGTCCCGGCGGGCCGGCGGATTGAGGAAGCAGGGAGTCGGTGTGGCCACGGGTCGGCCGGCCTGGTCCCCGGTCGGGGCGGGTGGACGCAAGAAACGCCCGCAGCGTGGGTTAGGGCACAGGACGGCCATGCGGCCGAGCTCGGTCGTTTTCCTTGGAGATTTTGGTTGTCAGGCGCGGGAGAAACGGCTATCGTATGCTCTACTCCGCCAGAGTTAATACTGTCGCCGGGTATCCAACCCTGGCTTGCCCCGGTGCCGGCGCGCTCATCGAGGGCGGGAGTGTCTCCAAGGAGGCGTGGGCATGAGGGGGAGTTGTCGAGTCATCGTCGGCCTGGCCGTTTCGGCTGTGCTGCTGGCCGCGGTGCCGGCGTTCGCGCAGCTCGAACAGGGCCGGTTGACTGGCACGGTGAAGGACGCACAGGGCGGCGTGCTGCCGGGCGTGACGGTCACCGCCAAGTCGCCGGCATTGATCGGCAGCCAGGTGGTCGTCACCGAAGCCGATGGCGCCTATCGGTTCCCGGCGCTGCCGTCGGGGCGGTACACGCTCACCTTCGAGCTGCCGGGGTTCAAGACCGTCCAGCGCGAGGGGATCGTCCTGGCCGTCGGCCAGACCTTGACCATCGACGCGAGGCTGCCGATCGCGTCGCTGCAGGAGACCGTGACGGTGAGCAGCGAGTCGCCGGTCGTGGATCTCCAGTCCACGAAGGTGGGCTCCGAGTTCTCGGGCGAGAAGCTGGTCGGCGTGCCGACGGCGACCGACATCTGGTCGACGCTGGGCCAGGCGCCGGGCGTGCGCATGCGCGGCTTCGACGTGGGCGGCTCGCACAAGAGCCAGCAGAGCAGCTACGAGAGCTTCGGCATCCGCAGCCAGAACCGCATCGTCAACGAGGGCGTGGACACGACCGAGGGGCAGGGCGGGGCCGGCTTTTACGCCGACTACTTCGTCAACGAGGAGATCGCGGTCAGCGCGGCCGGTGGCGACGTGGAGATAAACACGGCGGGCGCGGCGGTGATCTCGAACGTGAAGAGCGGCGGCAACACGTTCAAGTCGCTCAACAACATCACCTACGAGGGCAAGAGCTTCGTGGGCAACAACGTCGACACGGCCACCATGGCGCGCGGCTTCACCGGGCAGCCCAACCTGGCCTTCTGGGAGGGGCACACCGACCTCGGCGGGCCGGTCAAGCGCGACAAGGTTTGGTTCTACGCCGCGTTCAACCACTTCAAGATCGACAAGGCCATCTCCGGCGTCGATCCGAACGTGGCCACCGACCTGGGCGTGTTCAACAACTTCACGATCAAGGGCACGGGCAAGCTCTCGAGCAGGGACACGCTGATCGGCTACTACCAGTGGGGCCGGAAGCAGAAGCCCCGGCGCGGGCTGTCGGTGACGCGCGGGCCCGACTCGATCCTGGCCCAGGACTCGAAGTCGTGGGTCTACAAGGGCGAGTGGCAGCGCGTGTGGACGAACCGCCTGTTCACCTCCTTCCGGATGGGCCGGTTCGGCTACGGCTGGCCGATGGCGCCGGCGGTGGACTGGCACAACACGCCGCCGCGCATCGACCTCGACACCTCGATCGAGACCGGCGCGGGCTGGCTCTCGGGCAGTTCCGGCGGCCCGTTCAGCTTCGACCGCAACAAGCCGCAGGTGGACTTCACGGGCAGCTACTTCCTGCCGGACAAGGCGGGCAGGCACGACTTCAAGTTCGGCTACGAGTACATGAACGACCAGTCGATCTTCGGCAACAACGGCAACTCCGGGCCGATCCTCTACCGCGATCGCAGCGGCCACACCTCGGAGATCCGGGTGACCGACCTCGGCACGTTCGACAACTTCGGCAAGACCTGGACGCCGGCCAACGGCCGTGACCTGCACCACTCGCTCTTCGCGCAGGACCGCTGGCGCATGAGCGACCGGCTGACGACGACGATCGGGGTCCGGTACGACTACCAGCGCCCGCACTACGAGGCGTCGGTGCGCGACCCGGTCCTGACCGAGATCTTCCCGGCGGCCCAGACGTCCGCCAAGACGCTGTTCACGAGCAACGTGGTCGCGCCGCGCGTCGGCGTGAGCTACGACGTGATGGGCGACGGCAAGTCGGTGCTGAAGGCGTTCTGGGGCCGCTTCTACTTCAACTACGCCGACTCGTTCACCAACGCGAACCCGGGCGGCACGAACTACCAGGACCGCGTGTTCAACGACCTGAACGGCAACATGATCTACGACGGGCCGCAGGAGCTGGGCGCGATCCTCTCGCAGTCGGGCGGCAGCAGCACGTCGATCGACCCGAACCTGAAGATCCCTTACACCGACGAGTTCGATGTCTCGTACGATCGGCAGTTCTGGGGCGAGGCGTCCTATCGCATCGCGTTCGTGCGCAAGATGGAGCGCCGGCAGTTCACGACCTACATTCCGGCGCGCGAGGGCCAGTACACGATCCCGACGCCGGTGACGGTCACGCTGCGCAGCTACGACGGCGGCGTCGAGGGCACCCAGGCCTACACCCTCTACGACATCCCGGCCGGGCTGAGCACGCAGAACCTGATCGCGCAGATCCCCGACAGCGTCGGCGGAGGAGACTTCAACTTCGAGACGTTGCAGTTCTCCTTCCAGAAGCGCTTCGGCGCGGGGCTCTTCGTGCAGACGAGCTACGAGTACCAGTGGCGCGACGAGCTGCGCAACCCGAACAGCGCCAGCACGAGTCCGCTGACGGCCGACCCGATCGGCGTGGGCTTCCACCAGAACACGCTCGCCCAGGGCGACAGCGGCGTGCCGAACCGCCAGAAGAACACCAACTGGCAGTACCGCCTGCTGGGCCGCTACGAGCTGCCCTACCAAATCGGCGTCGGCGTGAACTGGCGCGTCCAGAGCGGCTGGCCCTACGCCCGCCGCATCTCGGTCAGCCTGCCGCACGCGGGCACCACGCGCTTCTTCATGGATCCGATCAGCGACCACCGGTCCGACACCGCGTCGCTGCTCGACCTGCGGTTCGACAAGGCGTTCCAGGTCGACCGCTACACGTTCAGGGTCATGGCCGACGTGTACAACGTGCTCAACTCGAACGCGGTGACCAACTTCAACCTGCTCAACGGGTCGAGCTACAACTTGATCATCGCCACGCTCGACCCGCGCACGGCGCAACTCGCCCTGCGGTTCGAGTTCTAGCTTCAATCGGGGCTCCGCCCCGGGCCCCAGGGAGGAAACGCGGAGCCGGGCCTGACGGGCCCGGCCCCGCGCGTTCCTCCTTTTTCTTTTGGCCCCCGCGGCGTTTCCGTCGAGAATCGACGGCCATGAGCTCGAAGCGGGGCGGCCGGCCGGGACGCGCGGCGCGACGCGGGCGCG
>JAHECP010000234.1 GCA_024641665.1 Acidobacteriota bacterium | reverse complement strand
TCCATCCTGAGCATCCTTCCAGCGAACTCCGGATCGTCCGATCCGGCAAGCCCGCAGTCAGGCCCTCAGGTGGTCTACTTTCCGAGCGGCGTTTGGTCTACTTTCCGAGCGGCGCGCCCAGTGGCGATAGCAGTACATCGCGATGACGCCCGAGCAGCGCCATATGGTTCTGCATCCCGGCCATCTCGACCAGTGGCTCGCCGGATCGTCAAGTCGTCACCATCATCTGGCGTGTATCACTCTGATTGCCCGGCCTGGTGTCAGCGGTGGACGCGCAGACACAAACCCCGCCGGGACCGTGTCATCGCGAACCTCACCTACAGGTTGCCGACGCGTAACTCCGGTTCCCGAGTTCGCTGGCGTGCGGATGTCGGACCGAGGCGCGCGCGGCGAGCCGCCGTGTAGGTGCACGGTCTCCACGATGCGCGAGACCAGCACCCGGTCACGACGCCGTTTGGTCTTCGCGTCGACCTCGAGTGGCTGGTTCGGAGCCGGTGCCGGGTCGAGCGAGAACTCGACCAGTTGTTCGCTCGAGAGAATCGCCGTGAGCGACGTCAACGTGCTCCCGAGGCCGGCGGCGCTGAGCAGAGTGAACGTCGTTCCCCCTGAGTCGGTCGGCGCCGTCGACAGGAGTGCCGTGAGGTTGCTGGCTTCGGTCAGGGCGGCGTCCGGCTCGCCCTTGAATCGAACGGTGAAGAACGGCTTTCCGCTGGTCCTGACCTCCTCCATGAGCGCCGCGACATTCTCCAGGCTCGCATCCATGCCATGCCCGACGATGGCCACGACGGCCGCACGCTCAGCCTTGCGGATCTCGTCGGACCGATACGCCTCGCGGACGCCGTCAATGGCATGAAGGCCGGTGCACCCGACCCGGCCGAGGCTGCCGACCGCTCGCGACAGCGTTTCCGCGTCGTTCGTGAACGGCACGAGCACCGCCGGGACACCGCCGACTGTGAAAACCCCGACGCGATGCCCTGGCGCCAGCGCACGAACGAACGCGTCGACCGCCGCCCGCACCTCGAATACCGCTTTCGTGCAGTGATCGACCAGCACGGCAATCGTGAGGGGGTCCCGCATGGGTGTGACTCGCAGGATCGTGGCTGTCGCGCCGTTCACGCGCAACTGCAGCTCGGCGGCGGACACTTGCGTGACAGCCCGGTTGTGATTGTCGAGCACCCTCACATAGGCCGAGTAGCGGGTTGTAATCTGCGGCTGCGTGACCTGAGCTGTGACCGCCGACTCGAAGAAGGTTCCCACAACGATGAGGGCGGCGAGCACTGCTCTCATGCTGAATCTCCAGGGACGCCATTATCCCACGGCCGAGACGATCGGAGCGCCTCGGCGTCTTCCATCAGTGACGAGTCCTCGCCGCCCCGCGCCGCTGGCGACCCGCCACTGAAGACGCACCTAACGCGACAAGAAGTCCGGTCTCGGACATCCGCTGGGCAAGTGTCTCTGTTGTGGCCGCGGGGCCGACTTGCGGAACCACGTCCTCGCGCCGCGTCGCACCGTAAAGCACAGTCGAGCTTCGGCCCGCCGGCCGCCTCACACGGTCGGCGTGCCGGGCCGACGCAGATCTTCATTTCCAAGGCCCAGCGGGGCAATCTCTCTAGTGGAGATTCACAGGGACTCGTCCACGCGCGCGCTCACTTCAGGTCGTGGACCGCGGGGATGTTCGGGAGGCCCGTAGCCTGGGTCGCGGCGCGGACCACGGCCGTGGCCATGACGTCGGCGGCGAGCGCACCGAGCGAGACGAGGTCCGGTTCGCCGGCCTTGGTGCCGGTTGCGAGGGCGAACACCGTGTCGCCGTCGACCATCGTGTGAATCGGCCAGATGGCTCTGGCGTAGCCGTCGTCGGCGAGCTGCGCGAGATAGTTGGTCTGGGCCTTCGTCAACCGCGCGTTGGTGGCGACCACGCCGATGGTCGAGTTCTCGTTGCCCCGGCCTCCGCTCGGCGCGCCGGATCGGATGATCGTGCGGGCGTCGGAGAAGCCTTTGCCGTCTGCGGTGCGCACGCCGGCGACGACCTTGCCCGTACCGGGATCGATCACGTCGCCGAGCGGGTTGACAACGACGAGCGCGGCGACGATCGTGCCGTCCGGCATGGTGATCGCGGCGCTGCCGACGCCGCTCTTCATCGCCCGTTCGAGGCCGCCCAGCTTGCCGAGCGTCGCGCCGGCTCCAGTGCCAACGCTGCCTTCAGTGATCGGCGCACTGGACGCCGCCTGAGCGGCGCGATAGCCGCAGTCGGGTCCGGGGCGGATCTTCGCGTCGCCGATCCCGAGATCGAAGATCGAGGCGCCGGGCACGATCGGGATGTGCCGGCCGCCGTACTGGATGCCGATGTTCTTTTCTTCGAGATATCGCAGGACGCCGTCCACGGTCGAGAGCCCGTACAAGCTACCGCCGGACAGCGAGATACCGTAGATCTGCTGGACCATCTTGGTCGGATTCAGGCCGTCCGTGTCGCGCGTGGCGGGTGCGGCACCGCGGACGTCGACGCCCGCCGTCGCGCCGGCTTCGACGAGGACGACGGTGCAGCCGGTGGGGCGCTCGGTGAGCGTGTGGTGCCCGACCTTGATGCCGGGGATGGCGGTCAGCGTGGCGTTGGTCTGCGCGCTGGTCTTCATGACGGGCACGGCAAGGAGCAGGACAGCGGTGGTCGTAAGCCGGTGGAACATAAGGACTCACAATTCCATCTTGGCCGTCGGGATACGCTCGCTATGCACCAAGCCAGGATTTCCGTTTTGGCCACCCGAAGTCGGCATCATGCTACATCTGGACCCGTCAGCTGCGACGACTTTTCTCATGGACGGCCGCGCGTCATGAACCCCCCCACCGCGACTCATTCGAGATGGATTCGTGGGGATGGCCCGGTTCCCACGACACTTCACCGACACTCCTCCCGGTCTTGCGCTCTTCCTTCGCCAACCGTTTTGGCTGAATTCGCCGCCCGTCGACCCGTCGGGACCGGCAGTGCCCAGATTCGTCGCAGCATCGCTCCGAACAGGCGTCGGGTCAGGTGACTCTCGGCCAGCAGCAGCCAGCAGTACCGCGCGTGTTTCACCAAGCGCCGCCGGTTTTGACCACAGGCGCTGCTGCACGCTGGTGAGCAACCAGCTAGCGACGCGCTTCGGCAGCACCAGACGTCTCCACAGGTTCCCCAAGTTGTACGCGAGCACGCTCAACTGCAGCCGGACTTCGTTCGCGCGGAACCGATGACACGACAGTCGCGTCCAGTGCGCCGCCCCGGTGGGGGGATCCCTTTGGCTTCGAGCCAGTCCACCGTCTGCGGCAAATCCTCGCCCGAGGCGCGGAGAGCAGCTCCAGTCGGTGGGGCGCTAACCGCGAGGCTTACTGGGGTCACCTCCACGTGCCTCGACCGGTTCGTCACCGGTTCAACGATCCTGCTCTCTCCACCGTCGCGCGGGCCCTTCGCTGCAACCGCTCGATCCGCAGCCAGAACACAGGCGAGGGCTTCCGTTTGCCACTCTTCCACTGGTGGACCACCGCTTTGGTGGCGGCGCCAACCGCTGCAGCGAGTTGCTGCTGGCTCAGCCCCAGCCGGTGCCGCAGGCCAACGAGTGTCGCCGCGTAATTCGCCGGCACGGTCGCGCGGCACACGGCCACGAGACGGCGCCGACCACGTCCGTAGGTGCGGCGATACCACGTCGCCATGAATCGTGCCGCGGTCTCTCGCGTGGCCGTCGCGGTGAGCTTTCCGAAGAACGGTCGCGGGCCCAACGTCGCGGCGAGACGCCCCTCATGCCGCGACTTCGCGAATGCTGGCCAGTTCGGCGCGCCCTCGATAAGCCAACCGTAGCTCGCCTGCAATTCACAGCGAGCGAAGGTTGGCGCGCCCGGCAGGACTCGAACCTGCGACCCTCGGCTTAGAAGGCCGATGCTCTATCCACCTGAGCTACGGGCGCGTGCGGACTTGCTCGATCGGTTCTTCGGCGCGGTGCCTTCGACATTGTAGCGCCCGCGCACCCGCCCGATCTCGCCGCGAGCCGGGATCTCCTCTCATCTTTACGTGCCGCGTGCGCCGGGCGCGTCCCGGCACGCTGCGGAGCCCGCCCGCGCGGTTTCTTCCCACCAGCTCTCCGATGCGCCAAGGCTAACCGCCAATTGAGATATAGAGGGTTGACAGAAGCGAGTCCGAGTGATAACCTCCATAAGTGCATATAGAGGTTATGTCGAGTATGCCACGAGAAATCAGGCCTGTTTCACATGTCTGACCGGACATCGTGCGGCCCTCGCCTGCTCGAAATGCTCACTTCCCGAGGATGGCAGGGCCGGATCGTGTCAGCCAACCACCTTCTCGACCTCCAGGCTTCGATCCGCGACCTGTCCGAAGGCGGGCTCCTGGACGAGGCGCTTTGTCGGAGCCAGCTGAGAGGCTTCACCTTCGGGTCGCCCGACCTGCCCGTCGCGCGGTCGATCATCGTCGTCGCGGTGCCGGTCCCGCAAACGCGGATCTTCTGTCACTGGGCCGGCACGCAGCTCGCGGTGGTGGTGCCGCCCACCTACGCGGGCTACTCGGCCAGGACCGCCACGGTGCAGGACGTGCTGGCCGAATGGCTGGCGCGAGAGGGCTACCGAATCGCCCGGCCGCTCCTGCCGCTCAAGACCCTGGCGGTCCGCAGCCGGCTCGCGTACTACGGCCGCAACAACATCTGCTATGTCCCCGGCATGGGCAGCTTCCTGCAGCTCGTCGGCGCGCTGTCGGACATGCCCTGCGCGGAGAATGAAGACGCCTGGGACGAGGCGCGGGCGTTGCCGCGATGCGAGTCCTGCGTCGGCTGCGAGACGCGTTGCCCGACGGGAGCGGTTACCGCGGACCGCTTCCTGCTGCGCGCCGAGCGCTGCCTCACCTACCACAACGAGTCGGCGGCCGACCTGCCGGACTGGATCGATCCGTCGTGGCACCATTGCCTCGTGGGTTGCATGCGGTGTCAGACGATCTGCCCGGAGAACAAGGCCGTCGTCGGCTGGTTCGACGATCGGGCGGAGTTCTCCGAGCGCGAAACGGCCCTGCTCATCGGCGATCGACCGTTCGACCATCTGCCGCCCGACGCCGTCCGGAAGATGCGCGGTCTCGAGCTGAACGAGCCGCCCCAGTCCCTGCGCCGCAACCTCCGCCTCCTCCTCGAGCGCCACGCCCGGCGGGTCTGATCCGGCCGGGGCGCGGGAAATGCTATGCTTGGATCCGTTCCCCGCGCCGACAGCCGAGGGTCACGTATGGGTCGCGCACGCCGTCCGGTGTCCGTGCTGCTGGTACTCCTCTGCCTGGCCACCATCGCTTGGGCGCAGCGGCGCCGCCGCCCGCGGGGGCCCATCCAGGAGCCCGCGATCCACAACATCCCCTACGACGGGCGGTTCACCTTCGCCCGCCTGAAGTTCACGACCGGCCCGGGCGGCTACTACTACTTCGGCCTGCCCGCCTGGGCCCACGGCTACCCGCGCGCCGAGGACAACCTCACGCGCATCATGGACGAGGTCACCGCCCTCGAGCCCCACGTCGACGCCGCCAACGTCCTGGCGCTCGACGACCCGGAGCTCGACAAGTTCCCCGTCGCCTACATGACCGAAGCGGGCTACTGGACGATGACCGACGAGGAGGCGGCCGCGTTCCGCGCGTACCTCCTGAAGGGCGGGTTCGTCATCTTCGACGACTTCCGCGACGACTTCGGCAACGCCGGCTGGATGAACTTCGACGCCCAGATGCAGCGCGTGCTGCCGGGCGTGCGCTACTTCGACCTCTCTCCCTCCGACCCGATCTTCCACGCCTTCTTCGACATCGACTCGTTCGACATCGTCCCGCAGTACTACGACCGCGGGGCGCCCGTGTTCAAGGCGGTCTACGAGAACAACGACCCCTCGAAGCGGATGATGGCGGTCGTCAACTTCAACACCGACATCTCGAACTTCTGGGAGTTCTCCGCGCTGGGCTACCGCCCGGTCGAGGAGTCCAACGAGGCGTACAAGCTGGGCGTCAACTACGTCATGTACGCCATGACGCACTGAGTCTGGCGCACAGCTGAAGGTGTGCGCGACGCGTGCCCGACAGGCACCGTTGAAATACCGGGCCCTCCCGCCGAGTCCAATCGTTCAGAAGATCGCCAGCATTGCCCTGCGCCAGACGGGAGTACTCGCTCCATGTCAAGTCCCAGCCAGCTTTACCGTCTCGTTCCGTTCGTGATCGCTGCAACCGCCCTCGCCTGCGGCGGCAGTTCGCCCACCCAGCCGACCAGCACGGTCACCCAGACGTTCGACGGCACGGTGCTCCAGAACGGCATGAGCTCGAACACGTTCACCATGGGCCAGGACGGCACCGCCACGGTCACGGTCGTCAGCTTCTCGCCGGTCTCGACGATCACGATGGGCGTCGGCTTCGGCACCCCGCAGACCGACGGGTCCTGTCCCCTCATCGCCGCCAGCAACAACGTGCAGATGGGCGCGGTGCTCTCGACCGACCTGACCGCGGGCAGCTACTGCCTCGCCGTGTACGACGTCGGAAACGTCGCCGCCACCGTGCCGATTTCCTACGAGGTGACGGTCGACCATCCATAGCGCGAGGCGCCTGGCCACGGGCCGGCTGAAGCCGGCCCCCACGGCCTGAAGCTGCGGTCCCCGGCCTCTGACCTCTGGCCTCCGGCCTCCGGCCTCCGGGCCCCAGCCCCCAGCCCCCAGTCCCCAGTCCCGTGAGGTCCCCGCTTGACAAAGTACCCGTTTACTAGTACTAATTCTTTAGTATGCGCCCCCGGAGCACGACTCTCACCGGTCAGGAGCTCGAGATCATGAAGATCGTGTGGCGCCTGGACACCGCCACGGTGCGCGACGTCTACGAGACGCTGCGCGAGCGGCGCCAGATCGCCTACACGACCGTCATGACGATGATGAAGATCCTCGAGGACAAGGGCTACCTGAAGAAGAAGCGTGACGAGCGGGCCTACGTGTACCGCCCCGCCCGCCCCGAGCAGCAGGTGGTCCGCTCCATGGTCCGCGACTTCGTGGACCGTGTCTTCGACGGCTCCACCCAGCCGCTCCTCCTCCACCTGGTGCGCGACGCCCACCTGTCGGACGAGGAGCGCGACGAGCTGCTGCGCCTGCTCGACGAGGACGAGACATGATGGCCAACCTCGCCGCCTGGTCGGTCCAGATCGCGGTGCTCGTGGCCGCGGCCGCCGCGCTCACCGCGCTCCTCCGTCTGTCGGCCCCCCGCGCGCGCCTCGCGCTCTGGCAGGCGCTGCTCGCGGCCTGCCTCGTGCTGCCGTTCGTGCAGCCCTGGCAGCCGGTGCCGCAGCCCGCCGCGGCGACGACGGCGCAGGTCGGCGAATGGCTGGTGCGCCCCGGGGCCGCGCCCGGCGCGCCTTCGCACCCGTTCCCGCTCGCCGGGGCGTGGAAGAACGACCCGTCGCGCATCCACGATTTCTGCGCCGCCATCGTCGAGGCGACGAAGGACCTGGTCTGCGCCTTCAAGCCGCAGATCGCCTACTTCGCGGCACAGCGCGCCGAAG
>JAHECP010000233.1 GCA_024641665.1 Acidobacteriota bacterium | reverse complement strand
CCCACCGGTCCGGCGACGGCGGCACGCTGGCGACGATCGACGTCGGCGAGGTGGCGGTCGGCGACCTGCTGGTCGTCAAGCCCGGCGAGATCGTGCCGGTCGACGGGCTGGTGGTCGGCGAGACGGCCGTGCTCGACGAGTCGGCACTCACCGGCGAGTCGATCCCGCGCGAGCGCCAGGACTCGGAGGAGGTGCGCAGCGGCGTGCTCAACGCCGCGGCCGCGCCGTTCCGGCTGCGCGCGCGCGCCACGGCGGCCGACAGCACCTACGCCGGCATCGTCCGTCTGGTCGAGGCGGCGCAGGCGGCCAAGGCGCCGCTCGAGCGGCTGGCCGACCGCTACGCGCTGCTCTTCCTGCCGCTCACGCTGGCGGTCGCCGCGGCCGCCTGGCTGCTCTCGGGCGACCCGGTGCGCGCGCTCGCCGTGCTCGTCGTGGCCACGCCGTGCCCGCTCATTCTCGCCGCGCCGGTGGCGATCGTCTCGGGCGTCTCGCGCGCGGCACGGCACGGCATCATCATCAAGGGCGGCGGCGCGCTCGAGACCCTCGCGCGCGGCACGCAGCTCGTGCTCGACAAGACCGGCACGGTGACGAGCGGCACGCCCGTCGTCACCGACATCGAGACGTTCCACGACGCCGACCCGCAGGAGGTGCTGCGGCTGGCCGCGTCGCTCGACCAGGCGTCGGCGCACGTCATCGCGCTGCCGATCATCCGCGCCGCGCGCGAGCGCGGCCTCACGCTCGCCTTCCCCACCGAGGTGACCGAGAGCCTGGGCGCCGGCATCGACGGGCACATCGGCGGACGGCACGTGCGCATCGGGAAGCTGGACTGGGTGCTCGGCCAGGGCGAGCGCCCGCCGCAGGTGCGTCGCATCCGGCGACGCACGCTGCTCGAGGGGGCCATCACCGTGTTCGTGTCGGTGGACGGCCGGCCGGCCGGCGCCATCATCCTCGAGGATCCGGTGCGTCCCGACGCGCCCCTCACCCTCCGCACGCTGCGCCAGGCGGGCTTCGAGCGCATCATCATGCTCACCGGCGATCACGTCGACCTCGCCGAGACGGTCGGCGCGGCGCTCGGCGTGGATCGCGTGCTCGCCGAGCGCTCGCCCGAGGAAAAGGTGGAGGCAGTGCGGGGCGTCAGGGCCGACGGGGTCACCGTGATGGTGGGCGACGGCATCAACGATGCCGCCGCGCTCGCCTCCGCCGACGTCGGCGTGGCGATGGGCGCCCGCGGCGCCACCGCGTCGTCGGACGCCGCCGACGTCGTGCTCGTCGTCGATCGGCTCGACCGGCTGACCGACGGCATCCGGATCGCGCGCCGGGCGCGCTTCATCGCCGTGCAGAGCATCCTCGCCGGCATGGGCCTGTCGGCGGCGGGCATGGCGTTCGCCGCGGTCGGCCTGCTCCCGCCGGTGGCCGGCGCGATCGTGCAGGAGATGATCGACGTCGCCGTCATTCTCAACGCGCTCCGCGCGCTCGGCCGCGGCGGCGCGAAGGCCCGCCCCGATCCGTCGGCCGTCGAGCGCAGCCGCCAGTTCCGCGACGAGCACCGGAAGATGCTCGACGACGTGCGGCGGATCCGCCACGTCGCGGACCGGCTGGACGAGATGACGCCCGGCGAGGCGCGCGAGGCGCTCGACACCATCCATGGCTTCCTGGTGCGCGAGCTGCTGCCGCACAACCGCGAAGAGGACGCCACGGTCTACCGCGTCGTCGCGGGCCTCATCGGCGGCCAGGATCCGACCGCCACGATGAGCCGGGCGCATCAGGAGATCGCGCACCTCGCGCGGCTCTACGGCCGGCTGCTCGAGGAGATGCCGGCGGCCGGCCCGGACTCCGACGACCGGCGCGAGCTCCGCCGCGTGCTCTACGGCTTGCACGCCGTGCTGAAGCTGCACTTCGCGCAGGAGGAGGAGTCCTACCTGTCGCTGATCGACGAGCGCCTGGAGGCCGGGGAGAGGAGATAGCGGCTCCGCGGTGAAATAACTCGCGGCGCCGTGGTGAACCTCCCCGTCCTCCAAACGGTCGCGATGCCGGATTTCCGGCGCTCCGTGTGTGCCGAATTCTCGGCACCCGTGAATCGCCCGGAAATCCGCCCAGATTCGCCGCCTTTCGGCGCCCGATCTCCCTGTCACCCCCATGGCCCGGCGATTGCAAAACTGCGCCGCGACAACGAGGTTTCCCGCTATGCGTACCCTGCCCATCTCTTCTGCGGCGGAAATCCTCCGCACGCTGCCCGACGACGCCGCCCGCCAGGTCATGTGGCGGTTCGGCGACCGCTACGACCTCCAGATGGTCGTGCAGGCGGCGCGCGGCGTGGCGCGCGGCCCGGTGGCCCGCATGGTCGCCGCCGGCGCGCGCAACACGCACGACTGGACGCCGGAGAAAGCGAGCCTGCTGGCCGCGTTCGACGAGAGCGGGATCACCTCGCTCTTCGTGAACCCCGAGCTGGGCGGCTACCTCGCGGGCCCCAAGAACCTGGCGCTCGCGCTCGTCGCCTTCGAGCTGGCGTGGGTGGACGCCGGGGCGGCGACCTCGAGTCTCGCCGGCGTGCTGGCGCTCGAGCCGATCCACGAGCGCGGCACCCCGGCGCAGCGCGAGCACTACATGCGCCAGGTCGTGCCGCCCGCACCCGGAGAGGGGCGCGAGCAGAAGCGCGGCGCGTTCTGCCTGACCGAGCCCATCCCTTACGTCGGCGTCGAGACCGGCCTGCTCGGCGGCAAGGTGCGCGTCGCCGAGTGGCCCGAGGGCGGCGAGCCGGTGCTCCAGGTGGACAAGCGCGGCCGCTTCATCACGAACATGGCGTTCGCCAACTTCGTGACCGCCGCCGTCGAGGCGGCCGACGACCGCATCAAGGGCACCTGCATGGTGATCCTCGAGGAGGGCGATCCCGGCACGTTCGACCGCGGCGTGCCGACGCGCAAGCTGGTGCACCAGCTCTCCTCGACGCGCGACCCGGCGTTCAGCCTGAAGGTCCCGGCCAGCCGCATCATCGGGGGCTACACGGTGAAGGACGGCGTGATCGTCCCCCACTACAGCCACGGCGAGATCATCGAGGCGGTGTTCCGACGCACGCGCGTCACCGTGGGCCTGATGACCGCGGCGAAGCTGCTCTCGGCGGTCGAGCCCGTCATCCGCTACCAGCGCGGGCGCTTCCGCGGCGGTGACTCGGTGACGCCCGGCTCGGCGCGTCACGAGCTCGGCCTGCAGCAGCGCCAGGACGCGCTGCACCGCCTGGTGGACGTCTGGGCGGCGGGCGAGGCCAGCGCGTCGCTCGGCTTCGCCGCGGCCCGGGTGTTCGACGAGGTCGACCCGTTCGAGCGCCGCAAGGACACCTACTTCGCCCAGAAGGGCCTGAGCGGCCGCGCCCAGCTCAAGGCGCTCGCCGAGGTGAACCGCGACGCGCTCGAGTACCTGAAGCTGACGCGCAGGCCGGCCGCCGCCCGGGACGTCGCGCGCCTGGCCGCGCTCGAGGCGAACGAGCTGGTGCGCTTCGTCCTGCTCGACTCGGTCGCCAACGTGCTCTGCCCCGCCTGCAAGCTCTGGAACACCGGCCAGGGCGCCACGATGATGCGCGAGGCGGTGAGCCTCATGGGCGGCTACGGCATCACCGAGGACTGCCCGGGCTTCCTCGGCCACAAGTGGATGGACAGCCAGCTCGAGGCCACCTACGAGGGCCCCGAGGCCGTGCAGCGGCGCCAGCTCTCGGTCACCATGACCCACGAGGTCTTCCTGGCGCAGTTCCGCCAGTGGATCGAGGAGATGCGTCGCATCGCCGACGCGCACCCCGGCACCGGCGCCTGCACGCTCGCCTCGGCCATGCAGATGTGGCTGTGGACGCTCCTCTACCTGCAGCGCACCACCGACGCCGACGGCAACAAGCTGTATCAGGGCGCGCGGCAGGGCGTGACCTTCCCGCTCGCCGACGCGCTCTGCTGGCTGCTCGCCGCGCGGTATCAGGTGCTCGACGTCCTCGAGCTGGCCGAGAAGGGCGCGGCCGAGCCCGCCCTCGCCGGTGCGCTGCCCGGGCTCGTCGGGTTCTTCACCGACCTCTGCCACGTGCAGACGGCGCGCGCGGCCGGCGAGGTCGGCCGCATCACGGCCGAGCTCGTGTTCGGCTACCGCCGCCACCCGGCGTGGGACGAGGAGGGCTGCCGCACCTGCCACCAGGCCGACGAGCTCGAGGCGCTCGAGGAGTTCATTCCCGGCATCTCGGGCACGGCCCGCGCGCTCGGCGACGTCATCGAGGCGGACGGATCGCATCCTGCCAAGGCCGGCCCGTGCGCCCGCACCGAGGGGCTGGAGCCGTTCCTGCGCATGCGCGCCAAGATGGACGGCTGTCTGACCGGCGCCCGGCTCGCGAAGGATCGCGCGGCCGAGCGCCTCACGCAGGTCATGATTCCCGAGGCGCTGGGCTACCCGGTCTGATCCGCGCGCGGCGCGCGGGGCCGCCCGGCGCCCGACCACATGAGCGACGATCGGCAATCCCTCGACGTGGATATCGTCTGCGTCGGCTTCGGGCCGGCGACGGGCGGGTTCCTCACCACGCTGGGCCGCGGCCTCGCGGCGCGCGCCGGCACGCCGGCCGCCGAGAGCCGCGTGGCGCCCGGCCTACCCCTGCAGGTCACCTGCTTCGAGCGCGCCGACGACATCGGCACCGGCGTGTCGGGCGTCGTCACGCGCGCGCGCGGCATCCGGGCGTCCTTTCCCGACCTCGACCCTGCGCAGATTCCGATGGCCGCCGCGGTGCGGCACGAGACGGTCGCGTACCTCCTCGACCCGGGCGGCGCCAGCCGCCGGTCGGCCGCGCTCCGGGCGGTGGACGCCCTGCTGCGCGCGGGTCGCGGCGTGCTGCCCATGCGCGACCACGCCGTCGAGCTCCCCTACGTGCCGGGCTTCCTGCGCAAGGACGGCGGACTCATCCTCTCGCTCGGCCAGTTCACCCAGTGGGTCGGGTCTCAGGTGCTGGCGACCGGCGCCGTACAGGTCTGGCCCGCGTCGCCCGTCGCGCAGGCGCTCGTCGAGCACGGCCGCGTCACGGGGGTGCGGCTGGTCGATCAGGGCGCCGAGCGGAACGGCGCGCCGGCGGCGGGCTACCTGCCCGGCATGGACGTGCGTGCCGCGCTCACCGTCGTCGGCGACGGGCCGGTCGGCGTCGTCGGCCGCCAGATCGACGAGCAGTTCGGCATGCCGGCGGGTCACGCCAAGCGCGACTGGGCCATCGGCATGAAGATGGTGGTGGATCTCCCCGAGACGTGCGCGCTCGAGCCGGGCAGCGTTCTGCACACGCTCGGCTACCCCGAGCCGGAGATCTTCGGCTTCCTCTACGTGAGCGGCGAGCGCACGGCATCGCTCGGCATCTTCGTGCCGTCGTGGTTCGACAGCCCCGTCCGCACCGCGTACCGGTACCTGCAGCACTGGATGCGGCATCCCTACCTGTGGCGCCATCTCGCGGGCGGGCGCATGCGGTCGTGGGGTGCCAAGTCGCTGCAGGAGTCAGGACGGCAGGGCGAGCCGCACCTGGTCGGCGAGGGCTACGCGCGCATCGGCGAGGGGTCCGGCAGCACGAACGTCCTCACCGGCTCGGGCGTGGACGAGGCCTGGACGACGGGCGTGCAGCTCGCCGAAGGGGTGCTGGAGCTGCTGGACGCCGGGACGCCGCTCACGCGCGAGCACCTTCACCGCGCGTACGTGGCGCGGCGGCGCGCGAGCTGGGTCGAGCGCGAGGCCCGCGTGGCCGAGCGCGCCCGAAACGGCTTCCACCGCGGCGTGGTCACCGGCCTCGTCGGCATGGCGCTCGCCGGCCTCGCGCGGGGCCGCCTGGGGCTGCCCGGCACCGCCCTGCGCGCGCAGGCGCGCGTCCGGACGCTCGAGGACTGGGTCGGCAACCGTATTCCGGCCGCCGAGCTCGAGACGCTGCGCCGCGAGGCCGCCACCTTCGGCGCCGGCCTGCACGACGCCGTGATGAGCCGCCTGGGATGGCCCGCGATCCCGTACGACGGGCAGCTGCTCGTGTCGCACCAGGACGCGCTGCTCATGGGCGGCAAGGTGCAGGCGGCCCCGGGCTTCGCGGACCACGTCATCTTCCTCGACCCCGCGCTGTGCCGCGACTGTCGCGAGAAGCTGTGCGTGGAAATGTGCTCCGGCCAGGCGATCACACGCGGCGAGGACGACCTGCCCGTGTTCGACCGCGAGAAGTGCATCCACTGCGGCGCGTGCCACTGGAACTGCACGCGGCCGGCGCCGGAGGATCCGAATCGCTCGAACCTCCAGTTCCGCGCGGGGGCGGGGGGGCTGCATTCGACTGAAAACTGAGAGAATGTCGAATTTGGAATGCTGAATGTCGAATGAAGAACATCGCGTCACGCTGCGCCGGTCAGCAGGCCCGCGAAGCCAGCGTGACTGAACGGTTTTCATTTCGACATTCGACATTCGACATTCGACATTCAACATCCGGAGGCTTCCTTGGGCTACCACATCGTCGTGTGCGGCAGCCTGGTGCCTGATCCGCTGCAGACGCTGGAGCCGGTCCAGGGCCCGCAGGGACCGGCCTTGAAGAACGAGATGATGCTGCCGGCGGTGCTCGACCCTTGGGCGTCGCACGCGCTGTACGAGGCCGCGCACCTCGCGCGCACCGTCGCGGGGAGCCGCGTCTGGCTGGTGAGCCTCGGGCCGAAGGCCAAGCTGCAACAGGTGATGATGACCGTCGCGCAGAAGGCGCCCTTCGAGCTCGTGGCGATCGACGGCTCCGCCAGCGGCTTTACCGACGCGGCGGCGGTCGCCGGCGCGCTGGCCGACGCCATCGAGGCCATTCCGGATCTCGACCGGACGCGCCTGCTCGTGTTCGGCGGCTGGGAGTCGGCCTCGCGCGGCGCGAGCGCCGTGATGCAGATCGTCGGCGAACGGCTGGGCCTCGTCGATCAGTTCCAGGGCGTGGACGCGCTGACGGTGGAAGACGGCGGCGCGCTGCGCGTGCTCGAGCGGATCGAAGGCGGACGCCACCAGGTCTCCACGCTGGCCGGGCCGCCGGCGCTCTTCGGCTGGGCCACGGGGCACCTGGGCGAGCCGCCGAACAACCCGCAGATCGGCATGGCCAACATGCGCGCGATCATGCCCGCGCTGCAGCGCGCGAAGCCGGCCGCGCTCGGCGCCGGCCCGACCTTCGCGCGCGTCAGCCTGCCGAAGCAGACGCGCCAGACGCGCGTCGTGAAGGACCTGGCCGTGGACGCCATCGCGAAGGAAATCGTGGACTGGATCAAAGGGTGAGGGGACTGGGGGCCTGGGGATTCGGGGCTATGTCAGAATCGATTCTCTTTCTCGCACACACCGAAGACGACGGGTCGCTGTCGAAGGCGACCCTGGAAGGTCTGGGCGCGGCGGTGACGCTCGGCGGCGTGCTCGGCGCGCCGCTCGCGCTGGGGCTCGTCGGCGGCGACGTGAAGGTCGGCGCCGGCGCGATTGGCGGCACGGGCGCGGCCCGCGTCCTCGCGGTCGAGGGTCCGGCGTTCGTCGCGCCGCGCTACGGGA